>JBBQRA010000122.1:0-18079 GCA_038215275.1 Bryobacterales bacterium
GTGAAGATCCTGCTCGATAAACTGCGCCTGGCCCTGCCGGCTCAACCGCCGCCACGAATCACCTCGGCCAAGGTCGAACAGCCTTCGCTCCCCGTCGCAGGTTGATTCGCTCTTGTGGTGAAGACCTACGGTATCCCTTTATTGATTCTAAAAGGCTTAGCTGACTCGAATCGGCGTAACTGCGAAAGTCAGGCTAGGCCAGCTTCCCTGGTCGGTCTTGCCGTTGGGCAGGTTGGGGTTGGGGCGGAAGAGTTGGCCGCCGGCTTTGACGTAGCGGTAGTAAATCTCGTATTGCTTGCGGTCGAAGCCGGCTGGCTTCGAGAACGGAATCCGGTTGGCGGGATTCTTCGTCAGGCACATGCGGAAGCAGTAGCCTTGTAGCCGGGGCGCCAATAGGGATCGACGCGGACCTCAAAATTGCGATAGGTGTTTTCAGCGCGGATGCCGTTCTTCGTCTCCTCGTATTGGGAGTTGGCCTCGCGGCCGATAATGGTGCGGCAGCCTGCGGCGTGGAGCAGGTCGCCTTCGATGGAGGCGTCGATGAACTGCGCGGCGCCGATGCGTTGTCCGTCTTTGAGCGCGATGTGGGTGAGGCGGGGGCCCTGTTTGGTGGCGGAACGAAGTTGGGCGTTGAGCAGGTAGGGGACGGGACATCGTGCTCCTTCAGCCACGCGAGCAGAACGCGTTCGGCTACGCTCGACTCAAACTTATAAATGGGTTCGTTTCGTCCATAGGCTGCGCCGATGCGGCGTTAGAATTCGGCCGCCAGGTCACCGGCGGCGGGCGAGTTGCGGAACCAGAGGTTATCAAGGTCCGAGCTGCCGAGGCCTTCGACGGTGATGCCGCCGAGATGGCGGCTGGGTTCGAGGAGCAGGACCGTGCGGCCCATCTTGCGGGCTTGAATGGCGGCGGTGATGCCGGCCGCGGAAGCGCGATAGATGCAGATCTCCGGCTGCTGGGTTTGAGCGGCGAAGGCGAGGAGCAACTCGCGGCGGGTTATAACTTTTCGGCGGTCACCTGCGCGCGGAGATTGGCGACGCCGGCCGTGTAGCGGGAGTCGGCCACGGAGAAGGCGAGGGCGTCCTCCATCCAGTCGTGCCAGACGCCGTCGGGATCATGGGAAGCCGCCGTGAGCGTGTACTCCTGCGGGCAGAGCAGGCAAGGGAATTGGAAGGAGACGCGCAGCGTTTGGCCGGCGGTGACGGGGCCGAGGCTGAGGCGTTCGAGTTCCGTGTTGGTGCCATAGACTTCGAAGCCGATGCGGGTGCGAATCATGATGCCGATGACGGGTTGGTCGACCGGGGCATTGAATTTAACCGTGACGCGCATTGTCGAGACTTCTCCGGACTGCAGGACGATCGTGGTTTGGCCGTTTTGGCCGAATGTTTCGAGGGCGAGAATTTCCGCCCGGCCGTCGCCGCGACGGAGGGCGGGGAAGAGGCCCGGCGGGATGGATTCGCCCCAGGCGCGTTGGCGGGCGGCGATGTGATGTTGATACTTCGGCAGAATGTCGCGATGGTCGCCGCGGGCGTGGAGGCGGCCTTCGTGGAGCCACCAGACTTCGTCGGAGAGCGCGGCGATGAGCTCCGGTTCGTGGGATGTGAAAAGGACGGTGGCTCCGTTGCGGCGAAGGCGCTCCAGGCCGAGGGCGGCGCGGGCACGGATGAGCGCGTCGCAGGCCGCGAGGGTATGGTCGAGGGCGAGCGCGGAGACGGGCGCCAAGTTCAAAGTATCGGCGGGCCCGAGGTAGCGGGCGACGGTGGGGGTATGAACCTCGCCGGCGTAGGGGCGTTCGAGGCCGGCGGCGAGCCGGAGGAGTTCGCGCTGTCCGTTGCCATCTTCGCCGATCACGGCAATGAGCGCGCCATCGGGGGCGGTGGCGGTAAGCTGGTCGAGAGGCGCGAGGGTGGCTTCGCGGAAATGAATGGCCATTGGCATTAGGATAGCGTTGCTGTTGTCGGCGGGTGGGTTGCTGGCGGGCGAGACGGTGTTGCACCGGCCGCTGCGGAACCCGGCGTCGGTGAGCGGGATATATATATTAGCCGATGACTTTGCAGGGGAAGCGGCGATCGTGCTCGATGGCGTGGAAGGGGTGACGCTGCGGGATTTCGTCGTGAAGGGGAATCGAGGGAAGCTGGCGCAGAGGCAGGAGTTGCCGCCGCACGACCGGACGCTTGCAAGTTGGTTCGGAGCGGGCGGGGTGCTGGTGCGGGGAGGCGCGCGGGTGGTGATCGAAAGGGCCCGGTTTGAAGAGATCGCGGGGTTCGCCGTGCTGGCGTCGCGGGTACGGGGCGTGACGGTACGGGAAGTGACGGTGGTGGATAGCGGGTCAGTGAAGGCGAACGGGCGGAACAACACGACTGGCGGTGTGCTGATTGAAGATGGGTCGGTGGACTGGGAGGTGAGCCGGTCTGTTTTTGAGCAGGTGACGGGGAACGCGGTGTGGACCCATTCGCGGTATACGGCGCCGCGCAATGAACGGGGGCGGATCGTGGAGAACCGGTTCCGCGAGATCGGCCGGGACGCGGTGCAGGTGGGCCATGCGGTGGCCGTGACGGTGGAGGCGAATGAGGGGGAGCGGATCGGGTACCCCAAAGAGGTCGTGGACGTGGAGGGGGGCGGCACGCCGGTGGGCGTCGATACGGCGGGGAATGTGGAGGGCTCTCGCTATGTAAGGAATACTTTTCGGGACGTGAACGGGAAGTGTATTGACCTCGACGGTTTCCACCACGGTTTGATTGAAGGAAACCGGTGTTACCAGTTGGCCCATTTTGGAATCGTAATGAACAATACGAACCCGGACATGCAGAGCGTGGGCATCCGGATTGTGGGGAACTGGATTGAGGGTGCGCCATGGGGAGGGATCTTCGTGCTGGGCAGCGGGCATGTGATCGAAGGGAATGTGTTGCGCGGGATGCAGCGGGCACATTGTAGTGATCCGGCGACGGCGGGGTGCATTTTCCTCGCTGCGGAGCCGGACATGTTGCGGACGGGGATCTATCTGGGCGAGCGCGCCGAGCGGCCGGCGGTGACGCGGGGGAATCGGATCGTCGACAATGAGATTTCCGGTTGGCGGATGGACCGAGCCTGTGTGGGATATGGCCCGAACGTGAAGCGGACGGAGAATACGGTGCGCGGGAATCGTTGCCGGCACGAACCTGGAACCCTATGAGCGAAAACGTCGTTGAACAGATGCGCGCGGATTGGAACGCGCGGGCGGCCGAGGATGCGAACTACTATGTTGCCTTCGGACGGCGTGACCAAGACGAAGAGGGCTTTGACGCGACCGGGGAAGAGATTGTCCACGGACTGAAGTGGGAGATGCGGCGTCTGCCGGAGGGGAACTTGCGAGCGCGCCGGGCGCTGGAGATCGGATGTGGGCCGGGCCGGCTGTTGAAGCCGATGAGCCAACTGTTTGGCGAGATTCACGGGGTGGATATTTCGGACCAGATGGTGGACCGGGCGCGAGAACGGCTGCGGGCGATCCCGCATGCGCATGTGCATGTCGCGCTGCGATCGAACCTGGAGATGTTTGCTGACGAGTCGTTTGATTTCGTTTACTCCTACGCGGTGTTCCAACATATTCCCAGCCGGGACGTGGTGCTGGGGTATATGAAAGAGGCACGGCGGGTGCTGAAAACGGGCGGGCTGCTGCGCTGCCAGATCAATGGCTTGCCGGAGACCGCGGCACGGTATGACACCTGGAGCGGCGTTCGGATCAGCGCTGGGGAATTGGAGCAGTTCTGCTACGAGAACGATTTTCAGATGCTGGCGCTGGAAGGTGTTTCGACCCAATACATGTGGACCACTCTGCGCAAACAGCCCGCCGGCTGGTACGAGACCGTGCGAAAGCCGGCGGAGTTTGTGAACATCCGCCGGATCACGAACGCCGAAACGTCCGAGCCGCTCGCTCCTGCCCGGGGCCGCTACGCCGCACTGGCTTTGTGGGTGGATAACCTGCCGGTCGACTTTGACCTGTTGAATTTTGAAGTGACGGTAAGCGGGGCGCGCGGAAAATTGACCTATATCGGGCCGCGCGAACGCGATGGGTTGACGCAGGTGAATCTGCGGTTGCCGTGGGACGTGGGGACTGGGCTGCAACTCGTGCAGTTGGGATGGCGGGGCGAGCCGTTAGGGGTCCCGAAGAAAGTACGGATCATTCCGCCGCCGGCGATGGTCCCGCGTGTGATTGCCGTCAGCGACGGGGTGAATCTGGTGAGCGGATACCGAGTGGAGACGCGGAGTGTGAAGCTGACACTTGAGGAAATTACGAAGCCGGAGGACTTTGCCGCCTCGATTGATGGCATCCCGGTAGAAGATCTGGAGTTTTTCTGTACCGATCCCCTACCGCCGCGGTTTGAAGTCAATTTTCGTTTGCCGGTGACGATTGGAATGGGTAGACACGTGCTCGATCTGAGATGGGGCCGCCGTCCGATGGGCGCGGTGAACCTGGATGTTGTTGCCTAGTCTAAAGGCTACTCGAAGTAGCCCTTGGCCAACTCCGGTTTCGCGTCGATCGCCTGCCGCCAGTAGCCTTTGGCCTCTTCGGTGCGCCCCTGGGCCTTCAGCGCATGGCCCAGATTTAGCAGGGCTTCGGCAAACTCCGGCTTCTCTGCCAGCGCTTCGTTGTAGAGGCGAATCGCGTCATCCAACTGGCCGGACTTCTGGAGCAGCAGTCCGGTGTTGTAGAACAGTTCTGGGGAGCGCTCGCCGAGGTCGATGAGCCGGGCCTGATAGTCGAGCGCTTGGCCGAAATCCTGTTGCTCGACGGCAATAGCGGCCAACCCACGGAGCGCATCCACGGAGTCCCTTTGAAGCGTAAGAAGCCGCTGGAATGTCTGGGTCGCGGATTCCAAGCTGCCGGCCTTCCACTGAGCCAAACCCAAGTTCACAAGGGCCTCGGACCAATCGCCTTTCTTCCGCAGCGCGGATTCAAAGGCTTCAATGCTGCCCTTGTAGTCGGACCGCTCCAAGCGCAAATAGCCGAGCCGGAACCAGGCTTCGTCCCAATCCTGGTTCTTGGCCAACAGCTTCTGGTACATCTTCTCGGCGTCGTCTTTCTGCCCGTTCAACTCCTGAACCGTGGCAAGGTTGAAGAGCACCTCCGGGATATCGGGGGTGATGCGGAGCGCCTTGTCATAAGCATCTCGGGCGCCAACCAAGTCGTTTAACTCCTGCTTCACGATGCCCAGATTGACAAACGCTTGCTTAGCATCTGGCCGGATGCGAACTGCTTCGGCATAGCCGCGCAGCGCCTGCTCGTACTTCTTCAGCTTCTGGCAGGCAACCCCGAAGTTAAACCACCGCTCAAAATGATCGGGCGTAAGTTCGACGAGTTTTTGACAGAGCTTGGCCGCGGCTTCATAGTCGCCGCGATTGAAGGCGACGGTCGCCAGCCCTTCCATCGCGGCCTGCGAGTAGGGCCGGAAGGAAAGCAACTGCTCGGCGAAGCGATGGACCGCTTCGTCTTCCTTGCGGGTGAGCGCAATCGCGAGAAGGTTCGTGAGGGCCTCCTCAGATTTGGGGTTCCGGGTGAGGGCCTCTTGATAAAGCAGCGCCGCCTCGTCAAATCGCCACAAAAGCTGAAGTGCGACCGCTTTGCCAAACAGCGCGGTCTCATCGGTCGGTTTCAGCTTCAGGTACTCATCAAAAGCGGCCAGCGCAGGCTCCGGCTTTTCCAGATGTAACTGGCAAATCCCGAGGCCAAGTTTAGCTTCGACGCGCTCAGGGTCCAGCGTTTGCACTTCGGCGAAGCGATCCGCGGCCTGTTCCCAACGGCCGAGTTTCTCCAGACACACTGCCAGGTTATAGACTGAAGCCGTATGGCCAGAGGCCACTTCGAGAAGCCGGCTGTACGTCTTCACGGCCTCTTCGTATTGCTCAAGCTCGCAGAGAAGGTGCCCGCGGGCGGCGAGAAGTTCGGGATGGTCGGGCGTCAGGCCCAGGGCGACTTCGAGTTCGCCGAGGGCTTCCCTGGTCCGGCTCTCCATATGAAGAGTGACCGCGCGAGCGAGCGACGCTCCGGGGCCAGAACTCGGTAAGGCGTCCGGTCCGGCGGGCTTTGAACTAGGCTGCTGAAGTCGGTTGGTGCTCATGGACGAATGGTTCCTGCTTTAGTGATCGGGTGCGGAGCAAGAAAAGAACATAGCTTTCCGAAAAAATCATGCTGATGGGTCAGCTCCAGCCGATAGATGCGGGGCTGATCGCCGTCGGAACTGAACAGTCCGACGCCCCCCGAAGCGTGGCTAGAGTCGGAAAACACATCAATTACCTGGTCCTGAAGCAACGTAGTGAAGGTGTTTCCCACGACCTCCATCCGGATCCGAGCGGTGGTTGCGGTGCCGAGCGTCGTGCTCAGCGGCAGCGTCTGACGGCGAGTTACGCGGCCATCCTTTACTGTCCAGCGTTCAAAGCTCAATCGCTGCTCGCCGCCGCTTCCCGAAATGTTTAGGCGGGCGGCTACATAGTTCCGTAGACTGGAGGCCCGGACCATCCAGGAAATTGAGCGGCGCTCCACCGCCGCAGTCAATACCAACTGATAGTCAACCATCGGGATCGAGGGTTGATAGATCGCCATTCTGCCCGGCCGAACCACGCCGCTCCTGTCGTAATACCAGGAGCGCGCCCAGTTGCCGTCACCGTCCCAAAGACCCAGCCCCGCGCTGAAGTCCTCATCGAGATGAATGCTGGACCGGCTGGCAATCCGCTCCTCGAAGCCCCCAAGATTCAAATTCGTTTGGAACGCCTTTTCGAGATAGCTGCTTCCCGCGGCTGCCTTGGCCGAAGCCTTGACGAAGCCAACCGGAGAAGGCACCGTCACGCTGATGGCCTTTTTCGGCCACACCCAGACGCCTAGGATCAACGGCAGCGCCAGCGCGAGCCATTTCAGATCCGCTGGCGCCAGCTTCCAAAAACGTCGCGCCCGATCGATAGTCTGCTTCTGTAGGACCTGTCGCACTTCCCGAAGTGCATTTGCTCGCGTCGCGTTTCGCTCTTGTAGCGAAATCCGCGGCAGGCGAGTAGGCGGCAGAACCGGCTTTCCCACCCACGGGCAAGAGTTCAGCGGTGAAACCTGCGCGGCACGATCGCGCCGCGTCGGAAAGAGGTGCGTCAGGGGGAAGAGCGTTAGGTGCCGTGCCGAGGATCGGGTAAGCTCCGCACCGGCGGAAGCGGGAACGATCACGCTGGGCCGGGCGGCATGGGGATGCAACTCTCCGCCCACAGGGTCCGTGGGTATCCGTGGAGCAGGTGGATTTAATCGGAACAATGCAGAAAGTTCCGTTGCACTACCGCCAAGAGCAGTGAGCGGAAGCAGGAAGGAGATGGCAGGTGTGGCAGCCAGGGGACTTGGCTCGTGCAAAGCGGCACGAGCCGAAAGCGCCGCGGGTGCCGGCAGTTTGATCATGCGGCCCGACAACGGCAGCGCTGGTACACTCGGGCGCGGGGCCGGCCAACAGTACGTGACGCCGTTTTTCGGTTCCGCGGCGTAGGGCGTCAATTGAATGGTTCCCAGCGCGTGGGGAATGGAAACCCAGGCCACGAGTTCCTTTTGGGGAAGGCTCCTGGCGGGTTGTATGGGTTGCTGGGGCCACGCGAGACGCGGGACAGCCGCGAGTGGAAGCTCATCGGCCGCTCCCGGCAGGATCTCTACTGATTGGGGGACCGGACCCGGCAACGGCACGACCCTGCCCCAATGGATGGCTGCTGCGGAAAACGTTCCGACCTCGCTCGGCAGTAAGCGGCGCACTTCGAATGGAAGCGCCCCGGCTGTCCCGCGCGATTCCGATCGCACGATTCGAGCCGACGGCGACGAACTTGCGACTGGGGCACACAGCCCGGCTTGCTCGGCGAGCACGATGAGTTGCCGCTCCATCCGCTGGAGATAGGACTGCCACTCCCGCCGCACGGCGTCGCCGCCGAGTGGCGCCGAACCGGCCCTCATCCCCCAGCGTTGACCTTCGATCGAAACCGTAAGAACACTAATGGCCAGGATGGAAAGCGGCGGCGTCACACTCCGTAAAGGCGCCAGAGTGAGCGCCGGCGCAGTGGCCAAGGCAGGCGGCGCCAAAGACACAATCGCCGGATGCAGCAAGTTGCAACGGAATGCTTCCATTCCTGAAACCGCCGGCTTGCGATTCGGCAGGCTCCATGCTGGCAGAATGCCGAGAGGAATCAAAGATGCCAGCGCGCCGGGAATCGCTTCGGTACCCGGCGCAATCCAGGGCAAGGGTTGAAGTGGGGAGGCCGGGAGAGCAAAGAAGACTTGCACGGGAGACGTGGGCGCCTCGAGGTCCGGGCGGCTCTGCCGGTTTACCGGCCAAATCGAAACGACGGAGGTGGCCCACGGCGGAGCCAACTTCAGCCAGCGTGCAGGCGTCTCTCCCAGCATCACTTCTACCGGCGAGGCGATCGGTTCGGCCGGAAAGGCAAAGCACCAGTACTGCCGCGTCTGATGCGGCGGACACGGAACCGCATCGGCCAGCGTCACCGCCTTCTCGACTTCTACCGGTACCAGCACCGCAACTGCTGCAGTAAATTCGTGCGTGGCCCGGCCGCGGCCACCCGCTTGCCGGGCAATCGGTTGCAGCCGGGCAATGGCCAAGGTAGCTTCCTGCTGTTCGTACTGCTCCCTATGCCTGGCAGAGCAAAATTTAGGATCGCTCAGGCGGCGAAGCAGCGAAATCGGTTGTTGGCAGAACTGACAGCGCATACCGGTGAGGGGAGCAAGAGACATCCCCATGGTAGGCAAATCGCTCCCCCAATACTACGCAGCAAATCCCTGAATTTACTCAGCAATCGGTGCTTTTCCCGCTAGTCCTGTAGGGGATTTAGCCTACGCGATGGTCTCGCGGCGGATGGCGTCGGGCCGATCAAAGAGCGAAGGGTCGAGATCTATTCCCAGTCCCGGTCCCGCCGGGAGATCGAAGTAGCCGTCCCGCGGGCTGGGCAGTTCGCCGACATACTCCCGATACTCATCGGCATAGTGGCGCCGCACCGATTCGACAATTTGCAGGTTGGTCAGGTTGGCCGCTAAATGCAGAGATGCCGCGTGCAGTACCGGCCCCCCACAATTGTGCGGGGCAGCCGGCAGATACCACGTCTCGGCCATATTGGCGATCTTGCGCGCCTCGGAGATACCGCCGACCCACGAGATGTCGGGCATCACGGTCCGCGCGGCCCGATTCTCCAGCAACTCGCGGTACTGCCACCGGGTCATCAGCCGCTCGGAGATCGTCAGCGGTAGCCGCGTCGACGAAGCGAGCTCCCGGTACGCCGCCACGTTGTCCTGTGGAAGCATCTCTTCGAGCCACATCGGCTCATACTCCTCACACGCGCGGGCGATACGGATGGCGCAGGGCAGATTCCAATAGCCGTGAAACTCCATCGCCACGTCCATACGATCGCCGAACTCCTTCTTGATGAGGTGCAACGGCTGAAGCCCCCGGCGGAGTTGCTCGGCGGAGATCGAATGTCCGCCGGTCTCTTTCGCGATGGGATCCATGGGCCAGATCTTCATGGCGGAGATGCCAGATTCCAGCAGGCTCGCGGCCAGTTCGACCGGTTCGGTGAGAAAGCTGAGATGGTCGTAGCAGGTGTTGTACGTGCGGATCCGATCCCGGGAGGCCCCGCCGAGAAGTTGGTACACCGGCTGATTGGCCGCCTTGCCGGCCAGGTCCCACAGCGCCATATCGACCGCCGAGATTGCCCGCATCTCGGCCCCAGCCCAGCCGGAGTAGGAAATGGCGTCGAACATCGAGGTCCAGAGGCGGTCAATGCGCGAAGGGTCCTGACCAAGCAGTCGCGGCGCTAAGCTGGAATGCAGCACGGCCTCTTCGGCGGCGGGGTGGGGGTAAGTTTCGCCGAGGCCGAAGAGGCCGTCGTTAGTATGAATGCGCACCCAGAGCCATTGGATCGGCCCAGCGTGAACGGTAATGCCACGGGTTAAGCGGAGGGTTTCAATCTTCGTGATCTGCACGAAAACAGGTTACATCGCTTCGGGCATAGGCAGGTTCGCCTTGGCCAGTGTCTTCGAAAGAAGTTCGATGGCGCACTTCTCAGACATGTTGCGTGCGATAGAAATTTCGGTGATGAGCATTCGCCGAGCGCAGTCGAGCATCTTCTTCTCGCGGAAGGAGAGCGGTTTTCCGGTCTGGAGCAGGACAAGTTCTTTGAAGACCTCAGAGACGCCCGAAAGGCCGCCCACACGCATCTTCTCGGAATTCTCTTTGAAACGATCCTTCCAGTCCTGTGTGCGTTTACACTCGACTGTTGAAAGGAACGTCAGGACACGGTTAGCTTCAGTCGTTTTGGTCACTTTCCGAAGACCCACGTCAGAGACGTGGCTGAAAGGAACCATGACGGTGAGGCTGTTATATGTCAGCCGCAGCAGATAAAAACGTTCTGACTGCGAGCCGAACGAGCGGGTGCTGATATTTTCGATTGTTCCAACACCGTGGTTTGGGTAAACCACTTTGTCGCCGATGTGAAAGGTCGTGCAGGGACCCATATTACACCTTCCGTGAGTTGTTAAGACCGCTCAACCAGAGCGTATTCCAATGGTAATCCCGGGAGGGGGGATCGTCAAGCTAAAAAACCATAAACTGAAGAAAAGATAGCCACATCGAAAAACGTTTCAAAAAATTTGGGTAATTTTTTGCCTCGGAACCATGTGACACTGTCGTGAATGACACTGTGAGCTTGTGGGTGGTTTGGCCTGATCCTACAGTACACCTTGGACAGGTGCTGTCCGTGTATCGACCGTCTACGGGAAATTCCTGAGACCAGCACGGATTCCACAAATCTCGGATATCCTAGTACTTTCCGATGGAGCAAATAGGCCGGTATAGTATCTTGGGCGAACTCGGCCGGGGCGGGTTCGGCGTCGTCTATAAGGCGCGGGATCCGAAGATCAACCGTGTCGTCGCGATCAAGACGATTCCCACCCAGGAACTGCGGAGTTTCGCCGGTGGGCAGCAATTGTACGAGCGGTTATCGCGGGAAGCCCAGTCGGCCGGAGCGCTAAACCATCCGGGGATCGTAACCGTATACGAGCTCGCAGAGGAAGAGACCGTTACCTATATTGTGATGGAGTTCGTACCCGGCCGGTCGCTCCGCGATGTCATGGGAGCCGACCCGTCCATCGATACCTCGCAAAAGCTGGCTCTGGTGCGGCAGATCGCCGAGGCTCTGGATTTTGCCCATCAGAACGGCATCATCCACCGCGACATCAAACCCGCGAATATATTGGTGACCGACGCCGGCGTGGCCAAAATCGCCGACTTCGGTGTGGCCAAAATCGTCAGTCAGAATACGATGTCCGCGACCGGCGCCGCGGTCGGCACGCCGAGCTACATGTCGCCCGAGCAGATTCTGGCGAAGAATGTGGATGGCCGGAGCGACCAGTTTTCCTTGGCGGTCATCGCGTATGAGCTGCTGACCGGGAAACAGCCTTTTTCGAGCGATTCCCTTCCGGGTCTGATTCACCAGATCCTTAGTGTCGAGCCTCCCGACCCCGAGACGGTGTCGGCCGAGGTGCCGAAGCCGGGGTCCGATGTCCTGCTGCGCGGCTTGTCCAAGCAACCGGATCAGCGGTTTTCCTCGTGTGCCGAATTTGCCGAGGCACTCATTGCGGCGGTGATTCGAAAAGCGGCGCCAGCTCCCTTGCCTCAGGCCTTGCCCACCACACCGCCGCCTCTTCCGGCTCGTTCCTATGGCGCAATCGTGAAAGGCGGGGTGGCAATCGGGCTGGGAATCGCCCTGGCTGGGTTCCTTTTCTTAAGGGGGAATGGCGCGCCCCCTGCGGCAACCGCCGAGCCGGTTTCCGTTCCGGCCCCCGCCCATGCTCCGGCTCAGGTCACTCCTGCTCCGGTGGCCGAAGCTCCCAAGCCCGAGCCGAAACCGGTCGATGCGGCTCCGGTCGCGAAAAAGAAGGAGGGAACTCCCGCCCCGGTTCCCGCCGCACCACCGCCCCAAGTCGCCGAGACCCGGCCCGCGGAACCACCAGATCCGGGTCCAGATCCTCCCGCGGCAAGCTATCACGGCCCGCCTGAGGGACGGCTCTCCTGGTCCGGCACGTTTGCGCCAGGCGAGCGGCTGGTGCTGGTCAGGAACCGCGTTCGGAAGGGAAATGTCGGCGGCAGCGGATTGCCACCAGGAATTCCTCTACAGGTTGAGGTCTCTCCCGCCGATGTAAAGGTGTTGCAACAGCCGCGGGCCGATAACGGCTTCCGGCTGGTGGTAGCCAACTCTGCCGCAACGGCGTTATCGGGCTTTTCGATCGTGTGGAGGGAACTGCAGAATTGATTTGTCTCCGAGTGCTTATCGGGCTGTCCGCTCTGACGCTGTTCGGGCAGGCGCCCGTCATGTCCAAAGGCAAGGCGCTCGTGATCGGCAACGCTGCCTATCGAAAGCTGCCGCCGGTTCCTGTGGCCGGGGGAGATGCGCGTGCAATCGCGCAGAAGCTGAGCGGGTTGGGGATAGCGGTCACGCTGGTTCAGGATGCGGAGATTGACGCGCTCGCTCAAGCGGTGGAAGCGTACGTGAAGTCTTTGGAGTCGGCGGAACCGGCCGTGATCTACTATTCGGGTTATGCCGTGCAGGATAAGGGCGAAAGCTATCTGCTGCCGTTGAGCTATGAGGCCGGTGGAGCGGATCCGGTGGAATTCTCGGCCTATTCGCTCAAGCGGCTGGAGCGGTTCGTCGAAGGGAAAAAGCCAGGGCCCGGGATGATTCTGATTGAGGCGGCACCGCTGCCGCCGCTGCTGAACCGTCATTTTGGTGAGCCGGGGCTGGCACTAATGGATCTCCGGACGCCGGAGATGCTGCTCGTGTTCTCGAGTCTACCGGGGCAGAACGCGAAGGAGCCCGGAGGCCGGGCGGTGAGCTACTTCACACAGGCTTGGCTCGATGAGCTTGAAAAGCCCTGGAACAGTTTGGACGGCATGAGCCGAAGCGTGAAGCAGCGTGTTTCGATGATGACGGCAGGGGCCCAGTCGCCGGCCGAAATGTCGACGCTGGTGAAGACGTTCGCGTTCCGGCCGCGGCCGCCGCAGGAGCTTGAATGGGAACAGTTGGCCAGCAGTCGAGATGCCGCGGCGTTGCGTGCCTTCGCGCAACGGTATCCAGTCGATCCACTGGCCAAGCTTGCTGCCGCGCGCATTGAAGAGATGGAGTGGGCGCAATTGGGTACCCAGCCGACCGCCGCCAGTTTGCGACAGTTTCTCGCCAGATATCCGGAGCATGTGCTGGCAACCCACGCTCTGCAGTTGGTGGAATCCGTCGAACAGGCGTCCGGGAAGGACGGCATCATCGAAGTCCTCAGGCGATACAGCAAGTCCTATAGCGAAAAGAACCTGGAGGGAGTTAAGGCGGCTCGGCCGTCGTTGACTCCCCAGGAACTGAAGACCATTGACCAGAGCTTCCGGATCGCTAAGAGTATGGAGATGGCCCTGGTCCCCCGAAAGGATCCGGAGATTACCGGGGCTACCGCGAAGGTGCCCTGTGAGATGCGGGTAGAAATGCGGATGGACCGGAATCCGCCCCCGCCGGTGAAGCAACAAGTCGTCGTTACTTTGAGCCGCGGGAACAACGGATGGGTGATTGACACGATCCGCTAATGTTTCCCAGCGCGTCCGCCGATGGAGAGTTTGGTGAAAAGAGTTTTCGTATTGATGCTGGTTCTGTGTCCGCTGGCGGCCCATGATGGCGAGTTGACGGGGAACGCCGCGGGCTCCGGTAAGTTGGCATATCTGATTCCCAACCTATTTGGTAATAGCGGGATCGTGCTGCCGAATGCCGATCATGCGGCGCATTTCACGAGCGCCCTGCAGTCGAACTTCGGGCCGTTCAGCACTTCGTTGGTCAGCCAACTGAGTTCGCTGCCAATTCCTTCGCCCGCCTCGGGCTTTATTTTCAGTTTTGACAAGAGCCTTGGCGTCTATTCGCAGAGCACGCAGAGTTTCGGCCCCATCTTCGCGGAGCGGGCGGAGACGTTGGGCAAGAATAAGTTTTTCGTTGGTTTCAGCTATCAGAACTTCAACTTCGACAAGTTGGATGGCATCGATTTGAAACGAGTGCCGTCGGTGTTTCAACACCAGCCTGACGGTGCGCCAAACTATGTCCAGGACGTGATCACGACGAACAACTCCTTCGATGTCAAGTTCGGCCAACAGGCGGCTTTCTTCACTTATGGATTGACCGACCGGTTCGATATCTCCGTGGCCCTGCCCTTCAACTCGGCCCGGCTCGAGGCGGTCAGCGACGCCAGGATCCAGCGCATCGGAACGGCGAACGAACCGAACGTGCATTACTTCGATACACCCTTTGGAGACCGCACGGAGAAGACCTTTGCGCGCTCGGGCAGTGCGAGCGGCTTGGGGGACGTGGTCGTTCGGGCGAAGGCCACCGCTCTGCAGTTCAAGAATGGTGGGGTGGCTGTAGGCCTCGACGCCCGGATGCCGACCGGCGACGCCTACGACTTCCTTGGCTCGGGTGCCTACGGATTCCGGCCGTTTACAGCGCTGTCCTTCCGGAAGGCGAACTTTTCGCCGCACGTGAACGCCGCTTATCAGTGGAACGGCAAAAGCATTCTGGCGGGGAACATTCAAACCGGCGCCACCGGCGATCTGCCGGACCAGATGCAGTACGTTCTGGGCTTCGACTACGGCGTAACGAAGAAGTTCACGCTGGCGATCGATTATATGGGCCAGCGGCAACTGAACGCTAAGCGGGTGTCGCTAACTTCTCTTCGTGCCGCCAACGGATCGGTGTTTCCGCAGATTGCGATCACAGACACCTCGTTTCAACAGAACAGCCTCGCGACCGGATTCAAGGTGAATCCGATCGCCTCGCTGCTGGTGTCCTTCAACTTACTCTTCGCTCTGGACGATAACGGTCTACGCGACCAGATCACACCGCTGATCGGCTTGTCGTATACGTTCTAATCGCTGCCTTTGATTTCGGGACCGAGGTACTTGGCATACCAGTCGAGATACCGCTGCATCCGGTCCCGCTGAAAGCTGGGCCGGGCGATGCGGTGATTCTCGCCCGGGTAGATGATGAGCTGCGACGGCGTACCGACGCTGCGAAGGGCTTGATACATCTGTTCACTGCCGAGTAGGGGGACGTTGAAGTCTTTGTCTCCGCACAGGAACAGGGTAGGGGTCTTGATCCGGTCGGCGTGCAGGAACGGATAGGAGATTTTGATCCAGGGTTCGAGACCCTTCTTCCACGGCGGACCAATCTCGTTGTCGTACTGGTGGATGTATTGGTCGTGCCCATAGAAAGCGAGAGGGAAGGCAACGCCCGCGCCGCTGGTGGCCGCCTTGAAACGGTTATCGCTCGCGATCAGATAGTTCGTCAGAATGCCGCCGTAGCTCCAGCCGCCTACTCCGAGCCTATCCGGATCGGCGATGCCCATTTTGATGACGTGATCGACGCCCGCGTGCAGGTCGAGCACTTCCTTATGTCCCCATTCCCCGGCGATCGACACCGTGTACTGCTGGCCGCGGCCGTTGCTGCCGCGGTAGTTGACGTTCAAAACCGCATAGCCGGCCGCCGCGAATATCTGGCGCTCGACGCTCCAGGAGTGCTGGTCCTGCCCATTCGGCCCCCCGTGGATCCGGAGCAGGAGAGGTACTTTCGTGCCGGCCACATAGTTCACTGGCTTGAGCAGCAGACCATGCGCTTCGTTGCCGTCCTTGGCTTTGAATAAAACCTCTTCCGCGGCGGCCAGCTTCAACTGGGTCACGAGTTCGTCGTTATGTTTGGTCAGTTTGCGGAGGGCGCCGCCTTCAAGCAGGTGAACTTCCGCGGGAGCGACGTTGGTCGAGACCAGCGCGGCAACGCAGCTGCCGGCGCGGTCGAGGCTCGCAACGGTCAGTTTGCCACCTACCATGCGTTCGACCGCGCCGCCGCCTACCGGCACCCGGGCAGGATAGACGCTCATGTCGTCGATGGCCAGGAACTCGATTTGCTTACCGTCCGGCGTGAACTGGTGGCTGGTGACGCCACGGTCAAAGGACGCGGTCACGAGCTTCGATTCGCCTCCCGCCGCGGGAACTACGGCCAGACGGTTCATCGTATACTCGCCCATGCCGTGGTCGCTTCCCTGAAGGTAGGCGATGAGTTGGCTGTCGGGCGACCACGCGGGTTGGGAGTCGGAGCCGGCGAAAGTAGTCAAGCGCCGGGGCGCGCTGTTGGCCTTGGGTTCAACGACCCAAATGTCGGTGTTCCGGTTGCGGTCCGCGTCCGGGGTGCGATTGCTGACGAAGGCGATCCACTTGCCGTCGGGCGACCACGTTGGGTTCGTTTCGTCGTAGTTGTCCGTGGCTACGGTTTCCGCCTTCTTCGTGGCGAGGTCGTAGATCACGACGCGGGTCTTCTTCGCGCCGGAAAGGTACCCGGCGCCGTCGCGTTTGTACGCGTAGCGATCGATGACGATGGGCTTCGGCTTCTCGTCCTTTTTCTCGCCTTCTTTCGGGGCGGGTTCGTCGTCTTCCTTAACGATCAGCGCGAGACGTTTGCCGTCGGGGGACCATTCATAGGCGGAGAGCCGGCCTTTTACGCCGGTCAATTGCTGCGCTTCTCCGCCGCGCCGGTCAATGCCCCAAACCTGGGCGCCTTTTGCCTTTCCGGGCCGGCTCGAAAGGAAAGAGAGATACTTGCCGTCCGGGCTCCATTGGGGCGCCGATTCGGACTCGGGGGAGGAGGTCGCGCGGATATTCTCTTTGCCGTCAACGCTAACCATCCAGACGTCGGTATCGCGCTTATCGGCCGCCGTGTCGGTCGTCGCGAGAGTATAGGCGATCCACTTGCCATCGGGGGCGCAGCGCGGGGCGCCAACGTCCTGGAACTTGGCGAGATCGTCGACGGTCAGTGGGCGGGGTTGCGCCGCGACCGTGATTGCACAGAAGAGGAATCCGGACCAACTTCTCATTTTCGGAGTGTAACAGCTACAATGGGCACCGTATGCGCAACTGCTGCTGGTTGAAATTGGCCGCGATCACTTTGCTGGCCGGATGCGGCAGCACCCCTGCTCCGGAGCCGCAGAAGGCCGCCAAGGCTCCTGTGGCTGTCCCGGCGGAGGTGCCCGCGGGCACGATTTCAGGGCAAGTGACCTTCGAAGGGGAGAAACCGGTCATCAAGCCGATTTCGATGGACGCGGTGCCCGCTTGCGCCAAGCAGCATCCGATGATGATCCAGTCCGACGAGGTGATCATCAACGGCAATGGGACATTGCGGAACGTGTTTGTGCACTTGAAGACCGGGGTGCCGGTGAAGGACTGGCCCATGCCTGCCGAGGCAGTCGTGCTGGATCAGAAAGGCTGTCTGTTCACGCCTCGGGTCACGGCTCTGCGCGTGGGGCAGACGCTTGAGATCGGCAACGCCGATTCCATGATGCACAACGTCCATCCACTCGCTCGCCGGAATGAAGAGTGGAATGTCGCGCAGCCGCCGCAGGGTGACCGGATGCGTAAACAGTTCGCCAACCCCGAGGTAATGATCCCGTTCGTGTGCAATATGCATCCATGGATGAAGGCGTACGTGAGCGTGGTGGAGCATCCGTTCTACAGCGTAACCGGCGCCGACGGCAGCTTCACATTTGCCGGAGTGCCGCCGGGCGAGTATGAAATCGAAGCGGTGCATGAGCGCTTCGGGGCCAAGACGCTGACGGTGAGCGTGGGCGCCCGGGAACAACGTTCGGTCCAACTCTCTTTCCGACCGAACTAAATTCTCGTAACACTGGAAAGATTCCGGTTTCGCGATAATATGGAGGGTAGGAGATTATGGCGAACCAAACCGTATTCCGCCTGTGTTTCTTGGCTGTGGCCGCGTCGGTAGGGGTGATTGCAACGGGTCCGTTCGGCGGCAAGCCGCATCTGCTGGCGAGTGGGGTATTGGCGATTCTGCTCCTGGCCGTAGCCGTCATGGCGCGGCACCGGGTGGCTTACTTCAGTGTTTTGTTGTTCCTGGCAAGTGGAGGAACCGGCCGACTCGTGAAAACGAACCCAGCCGTGGCCGCGATGCATGAGGTGATGGGTCCGGTACTGCTTTCGCTGCTATGCTTCCTGGCAGTGAT
>JBBQRA010000123.1:0-18073 GCA_038215275.1 Bryobacterales bacterium
GTTCCGGGCGAGGACCCGATTGCTGTTCGGCTTCAGCCCGGAATCGTTGTTCGACTTCAGACCGGAATGCTGTTCGACTTCAGCCCGGAATGCTGTTCGCTTTCAGGCCGGAATCGTGTTCGGCTTGGACCGGAATCCCCACAGAGCGGCACGCAGCGGGATCAGCAGTTTTTCGATGCCCTCGCTGGGCACCGGCGACAGCAGGAAACTCTGTCCCGCCGGTTCGATGAGCTGTTTCAAAAGTCCAAGGAGAACGAAGACGATCCTCGGCCTATTCGGGACATTGATTTATAGCGTCTTTCTCAATTTCACTTCGCCGGGTTAGAATTTAAGGCACCCGGTAGCAAAACTTTTTCGTAAGAGATACGATGTTGGGTATCGCTATAGGAGGCGTTTTTGCTGATCCGACTTTCGATCGTCTTCCTTCTAGTTTCGTTTGCTTTGCTGGCGCAAGAAGCGGGCACCTCTTTTGCGAAAGGGGCCTACCTTGTATTCGAAAAAGCGGAGTGCCGCTCGTGCCACAACGCCGATGGCGTTGCGGCGGGGACTCGCCTGCTTTTTCCCGAAGGCCAGGTTTCACCGGAGCGGCTCGAAGCGTTTGGGCTTTCGCTTGTGAACCTCGTGGAGCGACTCGAGCCGGCGAAATCGTTGCTGCTGGAGAAGCCGACGAAGCGGGTGAGTCACGTGGGCGGCGAACGGATTAAGCCAGGCAGCCCGGAAGAGGCGACCGTACGCTCTTGGGTTGATCGGTTAACTAAGCTCTCGGGCGATGAGTTGGCCAGAGCTTTGCAGTATCGAGAAGAAGAGGACTCTGGCAGCGGCCGTCCGGCGCCCCGGGTGGAACTGCGGCGGCTTACCCACAGCCAATACAATCAGACCGTCAAAGACCTATTGGGCGATGGCTCGCGTCCGGCGGACCGCTTTCCGCCTGAGGATTTCGTGAATGGCTTCCGGAATCAGATTCAGGCGCAGAGCCTGTCCCCGCTCCTGATCGAAGGCTACAGCGAGGCCGCCGAAAAGATCGCTCAGAGCGCGCTGCGCGGTGGCGACACGCGCGGACTCATTGGTTGCAAGGCTTCTCCGGCGTGCCGGACGAAGTTTGTGAAGGATTTCGGTTTGAAGGCGTTCCGCCGTCCCTTGGAGGCGGGAGAGCAGAAGCGCTACGAAGCGCTGTTTTCGAACGAAAAAGAGTTCCTGAAGGGCGCTCAATTAGTGATGGAGGCGATGCTTCAATCGTCTAATTTTCTTTTCCGGTTGGAGGACACCTCGGATCCGAAGTGGAAGCCCTATGCGACCGCCAGCCGGCTTTCTTACGGGCTATGGGATACGATGCCCGATGCGGATCTATTCGCCGCGGCGGAGAAGGGTACACTCTCGACGCCGAAGGGCGTGGAAGCGCAGGTGCGGCGGATGCTCGACCATCCGCGCGCGAAGCAGGCGCTGAACGAATTTGTCGGTCAATGGCTTCGTTTCGACAGGATCCTGACGGCCAGTAAGGATCGGCGGAAGCATCCGTCCTTTACGAGAGAGACCGCGGTAGCGATGACGGAAGAGGCCAAGCTGTTTGTGAACGACCTCGTCTGGAACGATCGAAATTTTATGGAGCTCTTTACCGCTCCGTATGGCTATGTGAACGGCGAGTTGGCTTCGATCTATGGCGTTCCGACCCCGGCGCAGGAGTTCGGGAAAGTGAACTTCCCGGCCGCCTCCGAGCGCGCGGGCATCCTGGGTCAAGCCCTATTCCTGGCGAGCACCGCGAAGCCGGACGAATCGTCGCCGACGGCGCGCGGGCTTTTCATTAGGGAACAGTTTTTGTGCCAGCATGTTCCGGACCCTCCGGCGGGAGTGAATACGAACCTGCCGCCATTTTCCGCCGACCGCCCGCAGACGAATCGCGAGCGTCTGTCAGAGCACGTAACCAACCCAGGTTGCGCTGCCTGTCATAGCTTGATTGATCCAATCGGCTTTGGCTTTGAAAAATTTGATGCCGTCGGCGCGCGCCGGGATAAGTTTGTCCTTACGACGCCGGGCCGCACAAGGGAAGACCGTGGCAAGACGGTTAAGGCTTGGGAGTTGGAGATTGATTCGAACGGCTTCGTCGCCGGGGTGGCGGCGTCGCAGTTTTCTTCGCCTGAAAAGCTGGGCGCGGTACTCGGGCAGAGCACGCAGTGCCAGGAGTGCATTGCCAAACAATATTTCCGCTACACCTACGGCCGGACCGAAACCGCAGCGGACCGGCCAACCATTCGCAAGATGACCGACGACTTTCGACGCTCTCAGTTTCGCTTCAAAGAGATCATATTATCGTTAATGCTATCTCGGGAAACTCCTGGAGGGACAGTTCATGCCGCACGTAATTACCAATCGCGTTAGGATCTCGCGCCGGGCTCTATTGCAGGGTCTAACGGCCGCCGGAAGCCCGGTAATAGTGGGTTTACCGCCGCTCGTATCCATGTTCAATTCGCATGGCACGGCGTATGCCGCCGCCGCCAAGCCGATTGAAACCCGGTTTGTCCTTTGGTTCAACGGCAACGGCATCCCAGAGCGGTATTGGATTCCGGCCGAGGAAGGGACCGAGTACCGGATGACGCCTTGCCTGTCTCCATTGGCGCAGTTCCGGAATGACTTCCATGTGCTCAGCGGAGTGGACAATGCCGCGGCCGCGGGGCAGGGCAATGGCCATACGAACTCGATGAGCGGCTTGATGACCGGGACGCAGTTCACCGGACGGGGGCCCTCCGGGCCATCGGTGGACCAAGTGATTGCCGGAAAGATTGGAGGTGAATCCCGTTTCCGTTCGCTACAGATTGGGGTGGCGCAGGAATCGTTCGGCGAGAGCATGCAGCGGAATATGAGCTGGGCGGGCTATGAGCGGGCGCTGCCTCCGGAGATGATTCCGCACCGCCTGTTCGACCGGCTCTTCGGCCAACGGGAGGAAGGTTGGGTAAACCGGAAGCGGAGTATTTTGGACGCGGTGCAGAACGATGCTTCGGCGCTCAAAAAGAAACTGCCGACCGACGACCAGAATCGGTTGGAAGAGCACATGTCGGGGATCCGGGACCTGGAGCGTTCGATCGCTGCGCTGCCGGAAGAGTATCGCCGCGTCGAGGCGCCGGATTTTGACGGCGACATGAAGGACTGGCCACGCATCGCGAAACTGCAAAGCGATCTGCTGGTGCAGGCGCTGGCGACGCGGCAGACGCGCGTGGCGTCTTACATGTTGACGAAGTGCCAGAGCATTTCGCGGTTCCCATGGCTGGGCTACACCTCGGCCCGCCACCACGATTACACCCATGCCGAAGGGCGGGTGAGCGGGGCGGACGGGGCCGAAGGGCAGCGCGTCCTGCGGGATATCTGCAAGTGGCACGTTGAGGAGTTCGCGTATCTGGTGGCGAAGCTGAAGTCGATCCCGGAAGGGGACGGCACCGTATTTGACCGGACCGCGTTGATTTTCGTCCATGAGCATGCCGAAGCGAATCCGCACAAGAACAGCGGATTGGCGATGCTGGTGGCAGGCGGTGTGGGCAAGATGGCAAAGGGCCGTCATACCCGAGTGACCGGTACCGCGGGAGACGTTTACATGACGGTGGCCGATGAGATTGTCGGCGCTGGAATCGGGAAGTTCCCGACGGCGACCCGTAAGATGAATAGCCTGTTGGCGTAGAATTTCATGTTGCGAACCTTGTTGTTGTGTCTGTTGCCAACCCTCGCGCTTGCTTCCGAGCGCGAGGTGGCCGAATGGGTGATTCGTTGGGAAGGCACGGTGACGCTGGAGGGCGGGAAGCAGCCTGTGCGTAGTTTGGGCCAATTGCCTCCCGGCGAGGTCAAGATCACCGGGATCGACTTGACAGGGTCCGTGATGCCGGCCATGGAGCTTTCCAAGCTGGCTGGTCTGACGAATCTGCGGGACCTCTTTCTACCGGGACCGGTTTGGAACCCGGGCGGGGGAAATGAGGATTCCAATGAGGTGTTTAAAACGCTCGCCACACTGACAAACCTGGAGCGGCTTTTCGTCGGTTGGCACTTTGCCACGAACATCAACATCAGCGATAAGGGGATTCAGGCGTTGGAGAGCTTGAAGAAACTGCGGGACTTCCGATGTTCGCAGTGCCGGGTATCGAAGGTGGACTTTTCCGGCCTCACCGGCTTGCGCAGTCTCGATTTAAACAATACGCGGTTTACGGATGCAGGGCTGGCTAGTCTCGCGAACCTGAAGGATTTGCGCCGACTATTGCTACGGGACTCGATGGTGACGGATGAAGGGATGCGCCATCTGGCTGAACTGACCCAGTTAGAAGAGCTCGATCTGTCCGGTATTCGGGTAACGGACAAGGGCATCGCTCATTTGAAGAAGCTCACGGCGCTCCGGGTGTTGAACCTGCGCGGAGCGGAAGCGACCGACGAGAGCCTTGCAGTGCTGGCAGGTATGACGAATCTGCGGGGGCTCGATCTATATCGGACGCGGATTACGAACGCTGGCGTAGCCCGGCTGAAATCGCTCAAGAATCTGACCGATGTCGATTTGCGCTACAGCCGAGTGACGGGAAACGGCGTCGAGGCGCTGCGGTCGGCGTTGCCCCAGGCCAAGGTGCAGTATGTGGGCGTGGCGTCGATTCGGGCGAAGAACTCTGGGGCAGAAAAGCCGGCGGCGGATACTTCGGCGGCGATCGCGGCCTGGGTGACCGCGATCGGCGGAAAGTCGACTCTGCGCGAAGGACAGCTCTATTCGATTGATTTGGCGAGGACTCCGGTGAGCGATGCGCAACTGGCGTTCCTCTCCCGGCTTAGCCGACTCGAAGAGTTAAATATTCAGGCGACCCAGGTCGGTGATTTGGGCGTTGCCGCGCTGACAGGGCTGCCTCGCCTCCGGCTGCTCGATGTGAGCAACACGACGGTGTCGGACGCCGGCTTGGCTGCGATTGCCAAGGTCGGCACGTTAGAGGTTTTGCGGCTGGCGGGAACCTTGGTGGAGGGGCCCGGTCTTGGTGCCTTGGCGGCATTGCCGAAGCTGCGGGAACTGGATCTCGGCGCCACAAAGCTGGACGACCGGGCCCTGCCGCCGCTCAGCAAATTGCCGAGCCTGACGAATCTCCGCTTGAGCTACACGGAGATCACCGATGGTGGCTTCAAGCAGATTGCCGGACTCGATCAACTGGATACGCTGCATCTGGCCGGGACGGATGTCGGTAATGATTCGCTGATCCGGATCGCCAAGTTCACCCGGATGCGCGATTTGAATCTGAATCAGACGCGTTTTCTCGACGGCGGTTTGGCGGCGCTGGCGCCGCTGGCCGGCCTCGAACGCATTTCCCTATTCCGGACACTGGCGGGGAATGTCAGCGCAGAAACGTTGGCTTCGCTCAAGAATCTCAAGGTGATTGTCCTGGACTATACCGCCCTGAGCGACAAAGGCCTCGAACTGCTGCAGGCCTTGCCGAAGCTGACCGACTTGAGTATCGACAACACGAACGTGACGGATAAGGGCATCGCTTCGCTGAAGGGGATGTCCGGGTTGCAGTCTTTGAACCTGTATCACACGCTGGTTTCCGAGAAGGGTTACGAAGAGCTCAAGGGCACCTTATCGGCGTGCCAAATTACTTTCGATCGCGATTCGGCGCTGCCGCACCGGAGGACCCGTTAGATGAAACGCTTTGTAATCCTGCTCTCCACCTTTGTGCTTTGTGCTCCTGTATGGGGCGCTGAAGGGGTAGACGACCTGCAGTGGATCGCCGACGCTGGCGGTACCGCGGTGAGGGATGCGGCCGGGCGGGTAACGGGACTGGATTTCCGGGCTAGTTGGGTGACGGACGCGGACATGCGCAAGGTGGCCCGCTTTCCGGCGCTGACATCGCTAAACCTGTCTCTGTCTCGTGTAACGGACCAGGGGATGCAAGAGTTGCGGAATCTGAAGGATGTCGTGGAACTGGATCTCCGCTTTGCCGAATACGTCACGGACGAAGGGGTCTCGGCGATTAAAAACTGGAAGAAGCTGAAAAGCCTTGATCTGCACGGGACAAAGGCCAGCGATACTTCGCTTGACCATATTGCTGGAATCGTATCGCTCGAAACCCTGGACGTGGGCTCGGTGATGTTGACCGATGTTGGTCTCGAGCGGCTGACGGTGCTGAGCAACCTGAAGGCGTTGACTATCGGCGGCAATGAGTTGGGTGATGCCGGGCTGCAGGCGCTGCGCCAGATGCCGGGGCTACAGTTTCTGGATCTCAGCGGCCGTCAAGGGACGGACTCGAACGTATGGTCGGTCAACATGTCCGACGTCGGGCTTGACGCCATCGTGACTTTGGGGCAACTCCGGGAGCTCCGGTTCGGTTGTTCTTCGATTGGCGTGGGCTCGGAAGGCACCCGGTTCGCAACCGTCAGTGCGATGAGTGTCACTCCCCGGCGCCTCGAGAAGATGAAGGCGTTAACCAAACTACAGCGCTTGAAGTTAGAAGGGTGTGACCGGATCGATGACGAGTCGATTGGATTGCTGACGGGCTTTCCGAGCCTCGAAGAAGTAGACCTGAAGGGTACCGCTGTGACTGCGAAGGGTCTTGCGGCGTTGCGTGCGGCGCGTCCCAAGCTCCGGGTGCTCCATGGACCCTGGGACGCGAAAGCGGCCAATTTCCGGAACAACTGAGCGGCACCGCTGGAGGCGTAGTCTTCGAGCCGCGTCTGCGATAAACTGCCGTTGCCATGGCAACCACTCGACGGCAGTTTCTCTCGACGGCTTCCGCTGCCGCCTTTCCACCCCCGGCCTCCTCCCGACCCAACATTCTCTTCCTCATGCCGGACCAGCACCGCGCCCAAGCGGTCGGCTGCCTCGGCAACCCCGAGGTCAAGACTCCGCACATTGATGCCCTCGCACTCCAGGGCCTCACCGTACCCAACACCTTCGCCAACACCCCCGTCTGCTGCCCCGCCCGCGCCGTCCTGCTCACCGGTCAATACTGTCATCGCAATGGAATGGTGGCCAACGACCTCCATCTCCGTGAAGACGGCCCTTCCCTCGCCAAGGCCCTCTCCGCAGCCGGATACCGCACCGGTTTCGTTGGGAAATGGCATCTGGATGGCGGTCCTCGGCTGCCAGGTTTCGTCCCACCCGGCCCCCGCCGCCAGGGCTATCAATACTGGGCCGCCAACCAGTGCAGCCACCAGCACTTCAACAACACCATTTTTCGGGATAGCCCCGAGCCGATCAAGCTCGACCGCTTCGAGGCCGATGCCTACGCCGACTACGCCATCGAGTTTCTTGAGCAGTCGAAGACCGCGGGCCAACCGTTCTATCTCACCGTGCAGTGGGGTCCGCCGCATGACCCTTACAAGGCCCCACCTGAATATCGGAAGCAGTACGACGCCGCCAAGCTCACCATGCGCCCAAACTGGGAACCCAAGCCGGGGGTGCCGGGACCGGAGCAAATCGCTGAGTACTACGGCATGGTAACCGCCATCGACGATGCCACTGGCAAGATCCTCCGGGCGCTCGACTCTCTCGGCCTGGCCGAAAACACGATTGTCCTGTACTCCTCCGATCATGGTGACATGTTGGGCTCCCAGGGAGAGCGCTTGAAGCGAAAGCCGTGGGAAGAGTCTATCCGTGTGCCGGGTTTCCTACGCTGGCCAGGAAAGATCGCCCCGGCCACCACCACGCCGGCCTTCTTCACCCACGTCGATTTCGCTCCGACCCTGCTCGGTCTCGCCGGGGTCCGCATCCCGAACGCCATGCAAGGCAAAGACCTGAGCCGGGATCTTCTCAGGGGGAAGGGAACCGGACCCCGCGAAGCGTTCTTCCAGATTTTTGGCCCCTATGCCGGTGACGGTACTGATGGCGGGTGGCGCGGTATCCGCACTGACCGCTACGTTTACGCCCGCTACGCCGATCGCCCCTGGGTCCTCTACGACCTTCAGGAGGATCCATATCAAAAAATCAACCTCATCGGGAGGCGCAAGCCACTCGAAGCGAGTCTTGACCGCCGGCTGGCGAAGAAGATGACGGAAACCGGCGACTCGTGGGAGTACAACTGGACGGCGCCGGTGGAAGACGCAGGACGCTTGTACAAACACCAGACATTCAATTCGGTGAAGGAATATCTTGAGTGGGCGGCAGCCCATCCCGATAAAGCCTGAGGGCCGTTAGAAGAGCCTGAAGAGTCAGAAGAAAAAGCTGCGCCGCGCCGGCCGGATCCCGTCCCACACCATCGCCGCAAACGTTCGCCGGGTTACGAATCCCATGCTTTCGTAGAGGCTGATGGCCTTCCGGTTGGCGCTCGTTACCGTCAGACTGCAGTGGGAACAACCCGCCGCAAACATCGCCCGCATCGATTCCACCATCAACGCGTAGCCAATCCCTCGGCTCCGCATCGCCTGGCTAACGCAGACCTGCGTGATGTGGCCCACGTCGCTCGCCACTCTGCTGGCCAGGCACATGCCCGCCAAACGTCCGGTGTCCCGGTTCCACGCGAGCAATGAGGCTCCTTCGTCGAATCTGCCGCAGCCCGGATATTGGACGATGTTTGTAAGAAAACGGCGGGTGCCGCCGATGCTCCGGTACTGGTCGTTGATCAAACTGTCGACATGGCCGTCGTAGGAATCGGCCAGCATCCGGGCCGCCTCATCGTGGTAACGCTCGTGCCAGACATCCACGTCCAGCCGGCACTGCTCGGCCCGGCTGGGCCATCCCGGCCACGGTCGTAACTCGCAGTTCATAAACTTCCGTTCGTGCACCTGCAACTGATCGTGGTAGGCCGCCGGCATCCGCCGCGGCGAGGAAAGGAGCAGGATCTGCGCCTCAATCCTCTGTATCGCGCGCATCTTAGCGAGCGAATCCACACAAGCCGCCAACAAACGGTTTTCCATTTCCATCGTCCGGAACCGTTCGCGAACGAACAAGTCCCCTACGAGGCCCTTCTCGTTCTCGGCTACGGTGTATGCGTAGCCGAGAACTTCGCGGCCGGAAACCAAAGCATGGCCGCCTAGGGTCTGCTCATCGGCGAACTGACGGACCAGCGCAGCGGAGGAATCAAAGTCCCAGCGCAGATCCCGTCGCCAGACGGCTATCTCCTCGATCAGGAGACCGTGTAGCGAACCCGGAGCAAGCTCCCGGAGTTCGACTAACTCACCAAAATTTGCTTGGGAGTGAGCGGCCATCTAGGCAGTATACTGCCCGGCGGCTAACGCACGTTCCTGCGGCTGCGCGCCGCCCCAAGAATCAACAATCCCGTGCCGATCGCGACGAAGGTGGCAGGTTCCGGAACCGTCACTCCGAAGGCCGAGGGTGGAAAGCTCGCGGCCGTCATCAGTTGCTGCCGATCAAGAGGGCCATTGGTGTGGGTGAAGACGCTGCCCGACGTCACTGCCTGTCCGGCGCTGGCTTGGATGTACTGCTCTGCCAAAAGCACAACTGGCTCGGGGCTGCTCCTGCCCGCAGCGATCCGGCGGCTAACCCGTTGCCCGCGTCATGCACCACATCCCAGATCGCAACCTGCAGTGCGGCGGCTTGGTCAGCGTTCCCAACTTGCGGCAGGAAATTCTGGATCAGCCAGGCGGCACGCCGCCCGTTGATCACCTTATCCACCGAATTGGCAAACACCCCGAATGTCTCAATGCCGATTGACGTATACAGGTCCACGCAGAACGTTGCCACCGGCGTGTTTTCGTACTCCGCGAAAATAATGCTAGCGAAGGTCACCTTGCTCTGGCCGTGTGCTGATAAGTCCACCATTTGCCCTAAGCTGTAGTCAACTCCAGTCACCGACAACGTCGCAGCCGACATCGGAAAGCTGATCAGAGCTAGAGCTATCAGAAAGTTCGTTGTGATTGCTGAGGTCTTCATGAATCCATACTGCCGCCAAACCGTCGCAATTCCTATTGGGAACCGTTCTCGAAATCTGAGGCAGATAGCCTGCTGAAGGAATAGGCGTAGTTCCAGAACCTTATACCCCCATGCGAGGGGAGCACTAGTAACCGTAGGCCCGCCGGCCGACGCCTCCAAGAGAGTACTTGGTTTGTGGAAGAATAAAGGTTCATATTTTCATGCGCTTCTTCGGCATCTTTCCTGCCTTCGGGCTACTGTTGACCAGTTGCTCCGGGCCATATAGCGAAGGCGGTGCCGCGGCGGCCAAAGCTGACCCGCCCCCCATTGGCGTCAAAACCGTCGTGCTGACCCGTAGTACCTTGCCGGAGGTCATCAGTGCCAACGGGGAGCTGTTCGCCGAAGAGATGACCACCGTCTCCGCTAAGGTTCCCGGCCGCGTGGTCAAGCTCTATGCCGACCTCGGCAGCGTCCTCAAAACCGGCCAAATCCTGGCGGAACTGGAGAAAACGGAGTATGAGTTCCGGGTCCGCCAGAGCGAAGCGGCCGTTGACCAGATTCGAGCCAGGCTAGCCCTCTCCGACCGGCCCGACGAAGAGTTCGATCCCGTGCGGACCGCTACCGTCCGGGAGGCGGCCGCCGCTCTGAAAGAGGCCCGTTTCATCTTCGAGACGACGGCAAAGCTGCAGCAGGAAGGGGTCGTCTCCCGCATTGAGTTCGAGAAGGCCCAGGTTCGCCGCGACGGCATGGAAGCTCACTATGCGGCGGTGGTGGCCGACGTGATGCAACTGCGCGCCCAGTTGAGTGAGAGGCGGGCAAATCTGGCGCTGGCCCGCCAGCAGCTTGATGATTGCACCATCCGCGCGCCCTTCAGCGGGGCTGTCACCCGCCGCCCCGCGTCTCCCGGCGAATATCTCGGCGTCAATGCGCCCATCCTGACCCTGGTCCGGCAGAATCCGCTCCGGGTGCGCCTCGAAGTTCCCGAACGCCTTGCCGCGCGCGTGGAACGCGGCCAGATGATTGAGGTGCGTCTCGAAGGGGCGCCAGTGGTCCGGACCGGCCGAGTCGTTCGCCTGAGCCCCGCCATTGAGGCGCAGGGGCGTTCGCTGGTGGTCGAAGGTGAAATTCCGAATCTGGATGGCGTACTGCGGCCTGGTTCTTTCGTGCAGGGCACCATCACGCTCAATCCCAATGCTCAGGGAATCGTCGTTCCCCGCAATGCCGTGCTCGGGTTCGCCGGCATCGAACGGGCCTTTGTCGTCAACAATGGCGTCCTCGAAGATCGCATCGTAAAAACGGGACGCCGTCTCGACGACGATCGCATCGAAGTGGTGGAAGGCCTCGCGGCCGGAGATCGCCTTGTCAGCCCGGCCACTGACCGCATGACCAAGGGGCAGAAGGTAAAAGAGAACTAGATGCAAAAGCTAGCCGAAGTCTGCGTCGCCCGCCCCGTCTTCGCGGTGATGCTCATCCTAGCCATGGTCGTTATCGGCGGCGTCTCCTATGCCAAGTTGGGCATCGACCGCTTTCCCGATGTCGACATGCCCATCATTTCGGTCCGGACGCTTCTTCCCGGCGCCTCCCCTGAGGAGATGGAAAGTACGGTAACCCGCTTCGTCGAAGACTCAGTTTCTACCGTCGAAGGCATCGATAACATCCGGTCCACGTCCACCGAGTCGATCTCTATCGTCACGATCACGTTCAATCTCAACCGCAACATCGACGTTGCCGCCCAGGACGTTCGCGACGCCATTGCGAGCATCATCGCCCAACTGCCGCGGGACGCCAAGCCGCCCCTGATCAAGAAGCTTGATACGGACGCCTCGCCCGTTATGACTTTGGTCCTCAGCGGCGACAAAACCGGCCGCGAGCTCTACGAGATTGGGGAACGCGAGATCAAGGACTCCATTGAAAGCGTGGGCGGAGTCGGGCAGGTACAACTGGTCGGCGGGCAGAAGCGCGCGATCAACATCTGGGTTGATGCCGACCGTCTCGCTGCGTACAAGATCCCCATTCTCAGTGTCCGCAATGCCATCTCGCGCCAGAATTCGGACATCCCCGGAGGCCGCGTTGACGAAGGGGCTCGCGAGCTTGTGCTGCGCACGCTCGGCCGCTTCCCCGATCCCCAAACGTTCAATGAGCTCGTCGTTGCGACAATCGGCAATTCGCCCGTTCGCATCCGCGACATCGGGTATGCCGAAGATGGCCACAAAGAGCAGCGAACCGCCGCGCGTTTTGACGGCCGTCCCGCCGTCGCCATCGAGATCCGGCGCCAGTCCGGAGCCAACACGATTGAGGTCGTCAATAACGTCAAGGCCCGGCTGACCCGTGTCACACAACTCCTCCCGCCGGGAGTTCAACTCGATATCCTCCAGGACCAGTCCCGCTATATCGAAGCGGCTTTCCACGAGGTGCTGCTCCATCTCATTTTGGGTTCGATCCTGGCTTCGCTCGTCGTGTTCGTTTTCATGAAGGATTGGCGCGCCACGGTGATCGGCGCCGTCGCCATTCCGGCCTCCATCATCGCGACCTTCGGGGCCATGCACGCGATGAACTTCACGCTGAATAACATCACCATGCTCGCGCTCGTGCTAATGGTCGGCGTCGTGATTGACGACGCGATCGTAGTGCTCGAGAACATCTTCCGTTTCGTCGACGAGAAGAAGATGCACCCGATGGAAGCCGCAGTGAAGGCAACTAAGGATATCGGCCTCGCCGTCATGGCCACCACCCTCAGCCTGGTCGTCGTCTTCTTGCCGGTGTCGTTCATGTCGTCCATCTCCGGCCGGTTCCTCTACTCGTTTGGCGTTACGGCTACGGTCGCGATCCTTGTCTCACTGGTGATCAGCTTCAGCCTCACACCCATGATGTGCTCCCGCATGCTGCGTCCCGGCGAAGCGCAGCATGCGTCGCACGAAGGCCTCTACGGCGCCATCGAGCGATTCTATATGCGGATGCTCGGCTGGGCCATGCGCCACCGCGTCGTCATCAGCGCGCTCGGAATTGTCACCATTCTGAGCATGTTTCCTTTGTTCAAGCTGGTCCGGCAGGAGTACTTGCCCAACAACGTGGACGAGAGTGAAATTGAAGTCAGTATCAACACGCCGGAGGGTACGAGTTTGCAATCGATGCAGGCCGTGCTTGACCGGGTGTATGAGGACCTGAAGCCGATGCCCGGCATCAAACACGTGGTCGCTGTCGTTGGGGCGGGCTACCTTCAAGCAGTAAATAGCGGTCGTGTCTACATCCAACTCGACGACATCGAGAATCGAGTATTCTCCCTGTCCCGGTTGTGGAAGAAGACGCTCGAAGGGAACCCGTCAGCGGCATTCGAAGGCGTCTACTCGCAACGCGACGTTATGGCGGCCGTTCGCGCCAAGTTAAAGCTGATCCCCGATATCCGCACGCGGGTCGGCAACATCCAATCGCTCAACCAAGGCTCCTCGCCTTACGACATCGATTTCGTCATCCGCGGCCCCGAGCTCAGCGAACTGAATACCTACTCCGAGCGCCTCCGCACTGCAGCCCTCAGCATCCCTGGCCTTACCGATGTGGATACGACGCTGCGGATGAACAAGCCGGAACTTCGCGTTGTGATTGATCGCAATCGCGCCGCCGACCTCGGTGTCGACGCCTCCGACATCGCCAGTTCGCTCCGGCTGATGGTCGGCGGCGACGACGAGGTCTCCCGATTCCGCGACGACAAGCTCGCCGAAGAGTATGACGTCGAAGTCCGGCTTAAGGACGTTGACCGGAACTCCATGGCGACAGTCTCAAAGCTATACGTGCCGTCCAATAACTCCCGCATCGGCTTAGTCCGGCTCGACAATGTCGTGGAGCTCAAGGAAGCGATGTCGGCCTTCCGCATCGAAGGGCTGGACCGCCAGCGTCAGGTGGGTATCCGCGCCAATGTCCTGCCGGGCTTCGGCCTCGGCGACCGTCTGCCCGAAATGTTTAAAGCCGCCGATGCGATGAACATGCCCGCGACGTACACGACCACCATCGTTGGCCGCGGCCGTGAATTCGAGCGTACGCTCAATGAATTCCTGCTCGCCTTCGCTCTCTCGGTCGTGTTTATGTACATGATCCTGGCGTCGCAGTTTGAAAGCCTGCTCCATCCGGTGACGATTCTTTTGAGCCTGCCGCTCGCGGTGCCGTTTGGCTTCCTTTCGCTCTGGTTCTTCGGAGAGACGCTTAATCTCTATTCCGCTCTTGGCATTCTAGTCCTGTTCGGTGTAGTCAAGAAGAACAGTATTCTGCAGATCGACCACACGAACAATCTCCGCCGTGAAGGGCTCCCCCGGCTCCAGGCGATTCTGCAGGCCAACAAAGACCGTCTCCGGCCCATTCTGATGACCACAATCACGCTCGTAGCCGGAATGTTGCCACTCGCTCTAGGCACCGGACCGGGCGCGGAAGAACGACGGTCCATCGCCATTATCGTTATTGGCGGGCAGAGCCTCTCCCTGTTGCTAACATTAATCCTGACGCCAGTTGTCTACAGCCTGCTTGATGACGCCGGCGCATGGGCCACTCAACGCCGAGGCGCCACTGGTCCTAGCACGGCACCGGCGACCTCCGGCGATTAAGCGCCATCGGAGAAGAGCACCCGAGTCGCTGCCTAGGTGGAAAAAGACAGCTATGTCATAGCATGCTAATTCTTCCTATCCGCCACCAGCCGTCAGCTTTACCTGCCAATCTCGTTTAGCAGGGACCAGCCCAGCACAAGAACGCCTGGGACACCCAGCGCGTAAGCAAAAAGGTACTTCATCTTTAGCCTCCGCTGATTCTTTAGCAATCATCTGGCCAAACCATACCGGCAGACAAGTGATTACGAATCGGCAGAGTGGCCGAATCCAAAATCAAGGCGACGCGGGTACCGCACCCGCGACCAACGGGCATAAACTAAAAGCGTATGCGCACGCTGCTTTTCTTTAGCGCCTCCGTCTCCGCCCTCCTGGCCGTCGACTTCCAGCGCCAGGTCCGGCCCATCCTTTCTGACAATTGCTTCCAGTGCCACGGCCCCGACGCAGGCACCCGTATGGCCGGCCTTCGCCTCGATCAGAAAGACGCCGTTCACGCCAAGCGCAGCGCCATCCTGGCCCGCATCACCGAAACGCGTCCGCAGCGGCTGATGCCGCCGCCCCAGTCGCACAAGAAGCTCACACCCGAGCAGGTCGCCACCCTCAAAACCTGGATCGCGGACGGCGCGCCCTGGACCGCGCACTGGGCTTACGCCGCGCCCGTCCGCCCCGGCGCGAATAGCATCGATGAGCTCGTGCTCGCCAAACTCCGTCCCCTCGGCCTCACCCCTGCCCCCGAGGCCGACAAACGAACCCTCGCCCGCCGGGCCTCCCTCGACCTCACCGGCCTCCCGCCCGAACCCGCCGACCTTGACGAATTCCTGAACGACTCCTCCGCCCAGGCCTACGACAAGCTCCTCGACCGCCTCCTGGCCTCGCCCCGCTACGGCGAACACCGCGCCCGCTACTGGCTTGACGCCGCCCGCTACGCCGACACTCATGGAATCCACGTCGACAACTACCGCGAGATGTGGCCCTATCGCGACTGGGTCATCCAAGCCTTCAATCGCAACCTCTCATTCGACAAATTCACGACGGAGCAACTCGCCGGCGATCTCCTCCCCAATCCCACCCTCGAACAACGCATCGCTACCGGCTTCCAACGCTGCAATCCGACGACGAACGAAGCAGGGCTGATTGAAGACGAGTATGCCGAGATCTACGCCAAGGATCGGGCCGACACCGTCGGCGCCGTCTGGCTCGGCATGACCGTCGGCTGCGCCGCCTGCCACGATCACAAGTTCGACCCCATCACGCAGAAGGATTTCTATTCGCTCGGCGCCTTCTTCCGCAACACCACGCAAAACGTGATGGACGACAACATTCCCGATACGCCGCCCGTCCTGGTGGTCCCCCGGGCCGAAGACCGCGCCCGCTGGGAGCAGGTCTCCGCCCGACGTACCGCACTCGCGGCCGACTTGAATCGCCGTCGCACCGTCGCCGATCCCCGATTTGAAAAGTGGCTTCGTTCGTCAAACAAAGCCATCGCCGCCACCCCCCTGCCGGCCAAGGATCAGCTCTACGCCCTCCCTGCGCCGCTCCAGTTCGCCGCCGAAGGCAAGCCCATCCCTGCATCCCCCAAGCTCCTCGCCGACCAGCCCTTCGCCGTCTCCGTCTCGTTCTTCTTTCCCAAGGCCGAGCAATCCTATCTCATCGCCTCGCAACAGGATGCCGCCGACAAAGGCCGCGGCTGGATGATCGATGTCGGTTCTCGCGTCCCAGCCTTCCGCTTGATCGGCGACGACGGCCGCAATATTGAGATCCGCGCCGGCCATCTCAACCAACTCGTACATGGCAGTTGGAATCACATCGTAGTCTCCTACGATGGTTCGCGCCATCAGTCCGGCCTCAGCTTCTATCTCAACGGCCGCGCGATCCCCACTCAGGGCGGCGGCAACCAGAACATAGAACTCCCCGGCCGGATCGACTCTAACGCGGTGCTCACCCTCGGCAAATCCCTTCCCGGCGGCGAGATCACGGATTTTCGCATCCTCAAGCGCGTGGTGAGTGAAGCCGAAGCCCGCCTGCTCGCCGATTGGGCCACCATCCGCAAAGGCCAGGATCGAGAAGCGCTGCGCACCTACTACCTCTTCCATCGCGACTCTGCCTATCAGAAGTTGGCCGCCGAACAAGCCAAGCTCCAACTCGAAGCCAAAGCTATCGCCCGACGAGGCGCCGTTACGCATGTCATGCAGGAACGCGCGGGCCAGATGCCTTTCGCGCACCTCCTCTACCGCGGCGCGTACGATCAGAAGCGCGACCGCGTCGAAGCCAATACGCCCAGCGTCCTGCCTCCCATGCCCGCCGGTCTGCCCCGCAACCGTCTCGGCCTCGCCGAGTGGCTCGTCAGCAAAGACAACCCCCTCACGGCCCGCGTCGCCGTCAACCGCATGTGGCAGGAACTCTTTGGCGAGGGCCTCGTCCGCACCGCGGAAGACTTCGGCAGCCAAGGCCAGCCCCCCGTGAATCAGGAACTCCTCGACTGGCTGGCCATCGACTTCCGCGACAACGGCTGGGACCTCAAGCGCTTCTACAAGCAGGTGATGCTCTCGGCCACTTACCGCCAAGCGGCGCTTGCCACCTCAGAGAAGCTCGCCAAGGATCCGGAAAATCGCCACCTCAGCCGCGGCCCTCGCTTCCGTATGGACGGCGAAATGGTCCGCGACTACGCCCTCGCTGCAAGCGGCCTGCTCGCCCCTGAAATCGGCGGCCCCAGCGTGAAGCCCTATCAGCCGGCCGGCGTTTGGGAGACTGTTGCCATGAACGGCTCCAACACCCGTTTCTACAAGCCCGACTCCGGCAACAAGCTCTACCGCCGCTCCGTCTACTGGTTCTGGAAGCGCAGTGCCCCTCCGGCCAGTCTCGACATCTTCAACGCCCCGACGCGCGAGGCCTGCACCGTCCGCCGCGAACGCACCAACACGCCGCTCCAGGCTTTGGTCACCATGAACGATACGCAGTTCGTCGAAGCCGCCCGCATCCTCGCCCAGCGAGCCTATCACGCCGGCGCGGAGTTTGATCCCCGCGCCGATTTCCTCGCCGCCGCAGTGCTCCGCCGGCCACTCGCCGATCCCGAGCGCCAGATCGCGCGCAAGGCCTACCAGGACTATCTCCGTTACTACGATTCCAACCTCGCCGATGCGAAGAAACTATTGGCCACCGGCGAAGCGCCTGTCGATGCGAAGGTGGCCCCGGCCGAAGGCGCCGCCCTCACCATGCTCGCCAATCAACTTCTGAATCTGGACGAAGTGCTCAACAAGTAGCTCCTCAGCCACCGGGTTACGGCTGTGGACCGCGCTCCCCGCGTGGTCCAAACGCCGGCCGAACCTCTGCGCGAGTCAACTTTCCGTCGCTGTCTTTATCCAGCTTGGCGATCGCCGTCGCGGCGTCTTGAATCTCGACCGCCGACAGTGTCCCGTCGTGGTCAGCGTCCACCGCCGAGAGAATCGGGTCCATCCCCATCATGCCTCCCGGAGGTCCACCGCCCCGGCCTTCCCGGCCGCCCTCGCCCCGCGGTCCACGGCCGCGGCCTTCGCTCTGGCTCATCTTCGACACTTAGCGCCGTGGGGCGGCCGCAAGTGCTTGATTCTTAACGGCGCGTTGTCGTCCGCGAGTGAATCCTAGTGGCACGAATAGATGCTAGAATGTGAAAAGAGCTATTGTTTTTGACATGAGAATCAAA
>JBBQRA010000124.1:0-17809 GCA_038215275.1 Bryobacterales bacterium
GTAGCAATCCGGGCAGCGAAGACGGGATTCAAAGGGCGCATGGGGATCCACCTCCGCCTCTCCGCACTTTTTGCACATCGCCGCCAGCGTGCCTCCCAATAGGCGGGCCGGCACCCAGTCCGAACCGGCTTTGTCGATCCGTTGGCCAATCCAGCGGGTCAGTCTTTCTCCCCATCCGCGCTGGGGTACGAAGAGCAGGAACTCCATTTTTTCGAAGTGCTTCACCATGAGGGCGTGCCAATCTCTAAGTTCCAGCCGATGGTTTTGCCGGATCCCGAAACCCTCTTCCTGCTGCGCCCCAATCACATCCTGGACGAAGAAACCCAACAGACCCCAGTCATAGAGTTTCCGCTCCCACCACTTCATCGTGTCGTAGTACGGGCAGCGGTAAAGGCGCAACGACAGCTTCCGCCGCATTGGCTCTTCGGCAAAGATGAACGTTCCACCGGGCGCGAGCACACGATTTGCTTCAATGAAGACGGCTTCGATGTCCTGAAACTGCGAGAGCATCTGGTAGGCGATGACGGCGCGCAGCGAGTTGTCCTGGAAAGGCAGATTCAGCGCGTCGCCCGCGATGCGCACCGGCGCTTTCACCAGCCCCCATTCGTCCATCAGGGCGATACCGTGACGGAGCGAATCGGCGGAGATGTCGAGCGCGAAGCCATTCTGGCCAAACTCATTGCAGAGCATGTAGGACGAGTGACCGGCGTTCGCACCGATTTCGACGAACGGCGTCATCGAGCCGATGAATTCGGCGTGTCCGTGCAGCAGGGCGCCGCGCCGCACGTTCTCCTCCCGATAGACGCGCTGCGCCCGCTCGGGTTCCCCTAACGAAGCGAAATTGTGAAATTCCACCTGGGCGCGCTTCACTGCCAATGTTTGCGATTCACTGTTACTCAAAGGGATAGTTCCTGCCACGGAAAACTGCGAAGGTCATCAATCAAATAGTCGGGATTCAGCTTGGCCAGATCAGCCGCCGGCGACACGCCAGTGGCGACCGAGACGATAGGAATCCCGTTGGCCTGCGCCGCCAGGATGTCGTTCTCGTGGTCGCCGACCAAGGCTACTTTTGAATGTCGCGTGATCCAGCCTTCGCGGCGGGCCATACGGAGGGCGTGGGCCACCAATTTGCGGCGTTCGTCGGCGAGTTCGGCGAAGGCCCCGAACTGGAGGTACTGCTTTAGGCCGGCCTGTTCCATTTTCTTCCAACCGATTCGCGAAAGATTGCCGGTGACCAAACCTGTGCGTACCCGTTTGCGTGACAACCGGTGCAAAACGCTGCGTGCTCCCGGGCAGACCTTCTTTGTGAGATCCGGGCAACGATCGACATAGAAGCTTTGCGCGAGCTCCATCACTGCCGGCAGCGATCGCTTGACGGCGGCGAGCGACATTCCGGCCTCGCGCAGCATCAATGTGATGATTTGGCCATCCAGCATGCCTTGGGTGGGAATATTGGCAGTCGTCGCCGCCAATCCTGTCACGGCGCGAGCCGCTTCCTCAAGCACTTCGCGGTGCAGCGGACCCGCCCGGCGAATGAGCGTTCCATCGATATCAAATAGCAATAACGGGGGATGCAACCTTTCATGATACCCTGTGGGCCAGTGGATAAGGACAGCCCGAAGCCAGGAACTACACCGCTCGAGGTGTTTCTACAGCAGGTCCGCAGCGACCCAGACTTTCCGGCATGCGCCGAACATGTCAGAGGCATCCTCGCGCTTGCGAGTGATCTGAACGCGACGATTCAGAAATTTGCCAATACCATTCAGCGCGATGTCGCGCTCACTCTACGAATTCTGCGGACAGCGAACTCGGCACTTTACAACAGGTCTGGCCGGCCTGTGCTCAGCGTCTCCCATGCGGCTTCGCTGCTCGGTCTCGATGCGCTAACGCATATCGCCGCCAGTTCGCGATTTCTCGAGCACTACGCCAAGAAGGGTCCTGGCATCGTGGAACTGGTGACGCTCTCGCTGTTGTCGGCCAACGTCTCAAAGCAACTCACGACCAAGACGGATGGCCGGCTTTCCGAAGAGGCTTACCTTGCGGGGATGCTCGCGAATGTGGGCGAAATCGTTTTTGCCTATCATCGCCAGGAGCAGTACGCCAAGATCATCGCGGCCTGTGAAGGCAAGTTGATGGCAGAGAAGGTGGTCTGCCGGAAGGAGACCGGCTTTACCTTTGATGAAGTCGGCAGGGCAGTGCTGGCCAGCTTCGGCCTCCACGGCGCGCCCCAGAAGGCGGTGGCTTCCGAACCCGACTTTTTGAAGTCCCAAGCTTCCGAGGACCCGGAGAGCCGGATTGCGTTGGCCGCAAAGCTGGGCAATATCGTGGTCGGCGCCTCGCAGCGCTGTGACGACGTCGAGAAGCAAAAAATCCTGGACCATTGGGTGACCACCTACGGCGGCGTGTTTGGCCTGACGATGCAGCAGGTGCCCAAGCTGATGGAAAGGGCGATCGAAGAAGCCCAAGATAATCTGCGCCATTTGGGTGTGCGGGCGGACCGTCTGCAAATGGCCGACCGCAAGGTGAAAGAGCCGCTCGAAGATATGCTCGGCCGGGCGGATGGGGGCGTGGACAAGCAAAGCGCCGTGGCGTTGGCTCTGGAGGCGGTGCTCGATACGAACATGTTCGACCGGGCTGTGTTTTGCGAAGTGAACAAAGCGCTCGAAAACATGGAGGCCACCGGGGTGCTCGGCATGGAAGCCGCCGCTGCCCGGAAGCTCTTCTCTTCGTCCGTAGCGTTCCCCAAACGGCCGCCACTTTCGCTGGCGGTGGTGATGAAACAGGACCTGCTGGTGGACCTGCTTGCGGACGGTCGCTTCCGCGAGTCGCCTTTCGTGAAAGCGGTGCAGCCGGCGGTATTCGCCATTTTGCCGGTCGTCGTCAATCGGCAACTGGCTGGCATCCTTTACGCTGATCGCAAAACCACCTGTCAGACCGACGGGCTGTTGCCCCGGCTTGGCAAAATTCGTGACGGACTGTCGCACGCCCTTAGCCTCGTTCGATAGCCTGAATGCTATAGAGCAATGCGCGGGGGACGTGGAAGCAGCACTTGTACGCCCCGCCCTTCAGTTCGGTCGCCACTCGGCCGCCGCGGTCGCAGTAGCCGAACCATTCGCCATAGCGGGAGTCGGGGAAGGTGGAGAACGTGTACTCGTGGACGCGATCGAGCCAGCGCTTGTATCGTTCATCGCCGGTCTTGGTATAGGCGAGCACGAGCGCGTAGATTGCTTCGGTGTGCGGCCACCAGAGCTTCATGTTGGCCTCGAGCTCGGGGCGGGGGCGGCCGTCCAGATCCAAGAAGTAGTACAGCCCGCCGTACTCCCCGTCCCAGCCAAATTCGAGTGCGCCCAGGATGCAGCGCAAGAGCATTCCTTCGAGCTCCGGGTTCGGCACCCGCTCGAGGGTGTGGAGCAGGAACCAGGCGACTTCGAGAACGCTGCCGGGGCAGACCATGCGTCCTTCGGGTAACTCGCGCGAGGCGACATTTTCGAGCAGGAGCCAGTTGGCCGAATCGTAATGGGCCCAGACGGCGTCCTGACATCGGGCGATGGTTAGGCGGTAGCGCGGGTCCTCTTCGACGGCGAGCAGTTCCATCGCGAGCAAGGCGAGCACCATGATGTCCGCGAGTTGAGAGGCTGGTCCGGCGGGACGGCCGAGCGCGGTTGGCTCCTTGATCCAGCCGTCGATCTTCCAGAACAGATCGCGGGCTTCGGCTACCCGGCCTTGGGAGATGTAGGCTAAGGCGACGAAGACCGCCGAATACGGCTTCCGTTGGAAGTAGCCGGGGGAACCGTCGCGGCCGAGCGAGAACCAGACGCGGGCTTCGCCACGGCGGGCGAAGCGGTCGACAAAGCGGAAGACGTTGGCGGCGAACTCGGCGTACTCCGGGCGGGGATCGAAAGTGCTATAGAGCGTTTGAAAGGTCCAGACGGCGCGGCCCTGCATCCAGATGTACTTTCGAGGATCGTAGACGTTACCCTCGCGATCGACACACGAAAAGTAACCGCCGTGCTCACGGTCTGGCGTGTGGTTCAGCCAAAACGGGAGCACGGCGTTGGTGAGATGGTTGCGATAGTAGCTGGCGTAGGCAGCGAGCGTCATAGCTCCACTCAACGCCCCGATCAGACTTCGATCTGCGGACGGCCCGGCTCCGGCCAATCGAGGTGAAAGAACTTGCCGCGGGGGAAGTCGGTCCGCTCATAAGTATGGGCGCCGAAGTAGTCGCGCTGGGCTTGGAGCAGGTTGGCAGGCAGCCGCGCCGAGCGGTAGCCGTCGTAGTAGGAGAGAGCCGAGAAGAAGGTCGGCGCGCTGACGCCGTGTCCGGCGGCGAGAGCGATAACCGTGCGCCAATTGGATTGGCAGCGATGGACTTCAGCGCTGAAGTAAGGATCGAGAAGCAGGTTCGCCAGATCTGGGTTCAGCGTGTAGGCTTCGGTGATCTTCTGCAGAAAGCCCGCGCGGATGATGCAGCCGCCGCGCCAGATCTTGGCGATCTCGCCAAAGTTCAGCGTCCAGTTGTACTCGCCCTGCGCGGCGCGCATGAGTTGGAAGCCTTGGGCGTACGAGCAGATTTTCGACAGGTATAGGGCGTCATGCACCATGTGGATGAGCTGGTTGCGATCGCCCGAGTAGACCTTGTTCGGGCCCTGGAGGGTGGCCGAGGCGGCGACGCGCTCTTCCTTCACGGCAGAGAGGCAGCGGGCAAATACGGCCTCGGCGACAGTCGGCGCGGGAACGCCCATATCGAGGGCATTGACGCTGGTCCACTTGCCGGTGCCCTTCTGACCGGCGGTATCGAGGACGATGTCGACAAAGGGGCCGCCCGTCATAGGGTCCTTCTGCTGAAGGATGTCGGCAGTGATCTCGATCAGGAAGCTGTCGAGCAAGCCCTTGTTCCATTCGGCGAACACTTCGCTGCATTCGGCCGGGGTGAGGCCGCCGAGTTGCGTAAGGATCGCATACGCTTCGCAGATCATCTGCATGTCGCCGTACTCGATGCCGTTATGGACCATTTTTACGTAGTGGCCGGCGCCGTTCGGTCCGATGTAGGTGGTGCAGGGGACGCCGCCAGTGATCGGGTGGCCGGGCGTGGCGCCCGTCAAGGGCTTACCGGTTTCGGCATCCACTTTCGCGGCGATGGCTTCCCATACCGGTTTGATCTCTTCGAAGCTCGACCGGTCGCCGCCGGGCATGAGCGAGGGGCCGAAACGCGCGCCTTCCTCACCGCCCGAAACGCCGGAGCCGACGAAGCGGAGGCCTTTCGCGGAGAGCTCTTTTTCACGGCGGATGGTATCGGTCCACAGGGCATTGCCGCCGTCGATGATGATGTCGCCCTTCTCAAGCAGCGGCTCGAGCGAACTGATGACGGAGTCGGTGGGTTTGCCGGCCTTGACGAGGATGATGATCTTGCGCGGCTTAGAGAGCGAAGCGACGAAGCCTTCGAGCGTTGCTTCGCCCACCACGCCACCGGGCGTATCCGGGTTCTCAGCGACGAACTTTTCCATCGTCTCCGTGGTCCGGTTATAGACCGAAATCTGGAAGCCGTGGTCGGCAATATTCAAGGCTAGGTTCTGGCCCATTACCGCCAAGCCAAACAAGCCGATGTCAGACAGTTTTTGCGACATAAGAATCTCTCAGTGTATGGTACATCGCCGCCTGCTCGGCGCCGATGCGATCCCAACCGTAGTGCCGTTCGGCCGTTCCTCGGGCGGCGCGTTCGATGGCTTTGCGGCGGGCAGGGTCAGCAAGCAACGCTCGGATGGCGGCGGCCATGTCGGCGCCGGTTCTGGCGATTAGGACGTCCTCGCCGTCGGTGAGGTCGAGGCCGTTGATGCCGGCGGGCGTCGACACGATCGCCTTCCGCATGGCCATGGCCTCCATCACCTTGATGTTGGTGCCGGCGGAGGCGACGAGTGGCGCAAGAACGACCGTCGCTCGAGCGTAGGCTCCGCGAACGTCCGAAACGAACCCATCGAGTTCGATGCCGGGCAGGTTGAAATCGCGACCGTCGAGGTAGCGTTCGTGGTTCTTGCCGGCGATGATATGCAGGGTGACATTTTCGAGCAATGGCCACGCTTCGGCCAGGAAGAAGTCGAGCGCCAGCAGGTTGGGTAGATGCGCGAAGGAACCCAGGAAGAGAAGGCGGCGACGCTCCGGCTCTGCATCCACCGGCTGGAAGCGTTCGAGGTCGACGCCATTGCGGATGACGACGGCGTTGGGCCGGCCGATGCGTTCGCGGTCTTTTTCACTCATTACGGCGATGGCGTCCACCCCGCCCCAGGCCTGTTCTTCAAAACGAACCCAATGACGGTGTTGGCGACGGGTTTCCCAATCGTCCTTGTGGGCCAGGAGTTGCTCATAAAGGTCGAGGGTGATGTCGTGTTCGACGAGGACGGTCTTGGCGGGGAGGCAGTCCGGGGCGTAGAGGGCCATCTGGGTGAATTCAAGCTGGACAATGACGGGAGACCATTTGCGAATAGACCAGCGAAGGGCAGCGCGGAAGTCGGCGCGGTCAAAGTCTTCCACCACATCGGGACGATCAGGGCTCGTGTTCAAATGAGAGCCTTTGCGCTGGACCAGGACAATCTCAACGCAAAGGGCCAGCAGTTCCGGCGGCGGCGGGGCTAGCTCCTCGACGAAGGCGAGGAGGACCTGGCGGTGGGTTTTGGCGGCCTCGCGCATCAGGTTGAACATGCGGACGGCTCCGCCATGCGAGAGGGGGTAGGGGAGGTAGGGCGTTGCGACAATGACCATTGGCTTCGTTTCGTCAAACGGCCTTCCGGGGAAAACGGCGACCGTGCCTTGGTTGAGCGCAAGTACCTCCGTTTCAGCGATTCCCGTTCGTTGTTGGGTTCGTTTCGTCAGAGCCAGTTTCCATGCTTCGCCGAGGACGGCTTCAGCGCTGCGGACCGGTTCCTGCCTGGCGGCTTGCCGGTTCAATTGGGCCATCGCCTGGGACCAGAGGACCGGGAAGTGGCGGCCCGTGCCGGAGAGGACGAAGCGGAGATAGTTTCGTTCGACGGCGCAGGCGAGTTCGAAGGGAGTGAAGACTTTCGACGTCGTCGAACGATGGAGATGGAGGACGTGGGCCGCGGCGACAAACACGGAGGGCCAGCCCTGCAGCCAACCCCGGTAGCCGACATCGAGGTCTTCGACATACGCCGGGACGAAGGTCTCGTTAAATGCGCCAAGGGCGCGGAGTTTGGCGGTGTCGTAGAGGGTGCAGCCGCCGGAGCCGTAGAGGACCCAGGTCAGGTCTTCGCCTTCCAGTGGGTCGATGCATCGGAGCGGGAGGTGGTCCTGGGCGGCGGGGTAGTACATGGCCTTACCGGTTTCTTCGCGGCGCTGGCCTTCCGGGAAGAAGATCTGGGCAGTGGCGGCGAACAGGTTCGGTACTTTGTCGAATGCGGCGCGGAGGGCGGCGAAGAAGCCGGGTTCAAGGACCATGTCGTTGTTGAGCAGGCAGACATGGGAGAAGCGAGCGGCGGCAATGCCGCGGTTGACGGCGGTGGCGAACGAGAGCGGCTGCGGCGAGACGATTACGTTGGCGCCGGGGAAGGCGGTGGCGGTGCCGTCGGTGCTGCCGTTATCAACCAGGATGATTTCGGCGCCGGAAGGGAGGTCGAGGGTTGGCCAGAGGCGTTCGAGAAGATCGCGGCCGTTGCGCGTCGGGATGACGACCGAGAGGCCGGGCGGCAGAGGCGGCGGGAGCTGCGGCGCGGTCGCGGTCCCGGTGGCGATTCTGGCGGCCCAGCGGGCGAGGGCGTAATAGAAGGGCCGTTTCAGCGAAACTGGATGGCCGACGCGCCAGACCCACGTATAGAGGGTGCCGCCGGGCCGGGTCTCCCAGCGAATAAAGTTCTTGGTCTGCCACCAGCAGTGCCGCAGGATGACGGGCAGGGAGCGGGGGCGGAGCATGAAATGGTCCAGGTTGTCGTTGTAGAAGACGACCTGGAGCCCGAAGGCGCGGAGGGCGGCCCAACGCATGTCCCAGTAGGGCATGTTGGGTTGCAGGATGATGCCGGCAAAGACGACTTGGTCGCCGCCGAGGTCGGCGAGGAGGCGTTCGTAGTTGTCGGCGAAGGAGCGGGCGGGGTTCCACGGGATCCACTTGCCGGCCGGGGGAGGGAATTCGCTCACGACGTGAATCGGCAGGTCGCCGGGAAGCTTCGCCATTTCTTCGAGAAGTGTGGGGATGAGATCCTCAGACCCGGTGGCGAAGGCGACCTTGCACTGGGGCTTCAAATCAGTTCCGCGATGTCGCCTGGGAACTCGCCTGCCTCAAACTGTCGCCACTGTTCGAGTGCCTGGAGGCAGAAGGCGGTGGAGACCGGGTTCATGAACGGCATGGGCTGCCCGTCGCGGCGGCCGAAGCAGAAGCCTCCGTTGTCCATGGGTTCGGAGCCGAAGACCTGGTGGGTCCGGCAGCGGGCGGCCTCATCGGCCGCCAGAACGAGGTCAACATCGCCGGTGTAAAGACGGGCGCGGAGCAGTTGGGCGCAGACGTCGCTGCGTTCGAAGAAGGGGGAGATTTCGCGGAGGTAGTGGCTGGTTCGGTTGATGGCGGCGGTGAGGGTGGCGCGAACCTCGGGCCGGTGTTTCCGGGGTTGCATGCCTTCGAGGAAGTAGCAGTGGGCGTGGAGGCGGTCCATCACCCTGAGCGGATCGGGATCGCCAGGGAGGAACGATTCCCAGGTGGCGAGGGCGCCAGCAAGGGCCTCCTCGTACCAGTCCAGGAAAGGGTCGGCGGGGAAATGTACGGCGAGGGCGTCCCAGGCCATGGCGGACTTAAGTTGGAGGCAGCCGGGTTCGCGGGACCAGCGTTTCTCGTAGGGCCGAGGTTCAAGAGAAGGAAGGAAAACGATGGGATGGCAAGTCCCGTTGGCCCGGAAGGCTTTCCCCATGAAGAGCCCGACGTCGCGGGCGCGATCGAGCGAGCGGGCTTCGCCGGTCATTCGGTACACCGTCAGGAGGCCGCGGACGATGATGCCGCAGTCAAAGAAATAGGCGGGCGGGAGCGGGTCGCCGACTTCGAACGGCATGGCTGAAAGGGCCGGTTGCCAGGCGACGTCCGTGAGGAAGGCGGCAGCGTGGATGCCGGCGGCGCGGTAGGCGGGTTCGCCGGTGAGGCGGTAGAGATAGGAGTAGGTGCTGCAGGCGTAGCCAGTGATCTCGGTAGAGACTGGCAGGTTCCTGGCCTGCGCCGAGAGGTGATAGCGGGCTACCCCCCCATTGGGCTCCTGAATTCCCGAATTTAAGAACCAAGCGCCGGCGCGGGCAAGCGATTCCGAAACAGTTGAGTACAAAGCGTGAAGATCCTGCAAAGCAAAACAGTGTAGCATCGGCATATGCGCTGGGTCTTCCTGTTGGTACTTCTCACCCCGGCTTGGGCTACCGAAGAAGAGTTGCCGCTGGGGATAGTGCGGGGCAAATTGTCGGAGCCAAAAACGAACGGGCTGCGGGGCGGCTTCCTTTTGACGGCCGAATCGGGCCGCGAGACGCGGTGCACCTACGATGAGCGGACGTGGTTTGAGTCGCAACGGGTGCGGGTTTCGCTGGACGCCTTTACTCCGGCCGATCCGGTGGAGGTGCTGGTGGATCAGCGGGTACTGTCCGATGGAACGCGCCGGTGTTACGCCCGGACGGTGCGATTGATTGAACCCAACGCCCCGGCACCGAACCCGAGGCGACCGGTGTACCGGAGTGTGACCGAGCACATTATGCCGCGGGGAGACTTGGCATTTTCAGGAGTAGTCACCGGATTTACTGCGGACTCAGTGCTGGTGAAGACGCGCACGGCGCCTTCCCGTGCCTTCCTGATGCGGCCGGATACCCGGTTTCTTGAGCGAGGGGTGATCTCCGATCGCGCCAATCTTCCGGTGAACCAGATGGTTTTTGTCCGCGCGGGCAAGAACATCGACGGCCTCCTGGAGGTTTACCAGGTGATTTGGGGCGAAATCGTGACAGGGAAGTAAAATAACTGCGGATGAGCAACGAAACGGATTCGGGCTACGTCGACTGCTATACTGAAAGTTTGTGTATTCGATGATGAAGTTCTTCCGAATGAAGCCTTTTGCAATTCTAATTCTGCTGGCTACCGCTACGGTGGCCTTGCCTGCTGATTTCTTTACGGGTCAAGCGGCCCGGCTCGTGATTGGCCAGGGGACCTTTACCGCACAAGGGTCCGCCTTGAATTCAACCACGTTGGGAGGGGTGGGCGGAGTCGCGTTTGCGAACAACATGTTGTTCGTGGCGGACTCGAACCGCGTCGGCGCCGGTCCGATGAATCATCGGGTGCTGATTTACAGAAACGTCGCTGGCGACATCACCTTGCCGGTGAATGCGGCAGTGCCGCAGACGCCTGGGAAATCGTGCCCGGCGTGCCGTGGTACCGCGTCAACTGTTTTGGGTCAGGCCGATTTCAGCACGAATGAGCTGAAATTGATTCCGACAAACGCTTCGATGCGGCAGCCCAATGCGATCGCGACGGACGGGATTCGTCTGGTGATATCCGACACGGACAACAATCGCGTGTTGATTTGGAACAGCATTCCGAGCCAGAACAACCAGCCGGCAGACCTCGTTTTGGGGCAGGATAATTTCACCACCACCCGGGTGGTGAACCCGCCGACGGCGAGCAGCCTGCGAGGACCGCAGGGAGTGTGGATTCAGGGCAATCGGCTGATGGTGGCCGATACGAGCAACAACCGGGTCCTGATCTGGAATTCGTTCCCCTCGCGGAACAACCAGGCGGCCGATGTGGTGCTGGGGGCTCCGGACTTCACGACGCGCGTCGAGTTGGACCTGGTGGTGACGCGCATTGACCCGAAAGCCGAAAACTTATTGAATCCCGTTTCAGTAACGAGCGATGGGCAGCGGGTGTTCGTGTCTGACCTTGGCTTCAACCGGGTCATGATCTGGAACTCGATTCCGACGCAGAATACGCGCCCGGCCGACCTGGTGCTAGGCCAACCGGACTTCACTTCCGACGCGGCGAACAATAGCCCCAAGCTCTGCCCGGCAGCGGGGCAGGTAGGCGGCGTGGATGTGTTCCCGCGGCTCTGCGGAGCAACAATTGAGTTCCCGCGGTTCGCACTGAGCGATGGCAAGCGGCTCTTTATTTCGGACGGCGGAAACGACCGCATTTTGGTTTACAACAACCTTCCGTTGCAGAACGGGCAAAAGGCTGACGTCGTTTTGGGTCAGGTCGGCGCATCGATGAATCGGTCGTCCGACAATGCCTTTCCCCTATTGCGAGCTGCGTCGGACCAGTTGCGGACGCCGATGTCGCTGGCGTGGGACGGTGCAAATCTCTACGTAGCGGATCCGTTCAACCGTCGTGTAATGGTGTTCTCGACCCATGATCAGCCGATTCCTTACACGGCAGTTCGCAACGCGGCCAGCCTTGATGTTTTTGCTACCGGCACGATCGGCTTGTCGGGGACGATTCGCGAAAACGATCAGATCACCATCTCGGTGACCAAGCAAGGAAACAAGAACGATTACGTCTTCAAGATTGGCAGAGCAGACACCGTGTCGACTCTGTTGGCGGGGTTGGTGGCGGTTATCAACGAGAAGCCGGACCCCTACGTGACGGCGAGCGTTATACCCGACCTGAGTACGCTGTTGCTGACGGCTCGAGAAGGCGGAGAAGGCGGCAACAACGTAGAGATCGCCACCAGCACCTCTCCGGCCGATGCGGCCATCCGTTTGACGACTGGCGGTGCGTTTCTGACTGGTGGCCAGGATGCGGCGCGTGTGGCGCCGGGTTCAATCATCTCCTTGCTGGGTGAGAATCTCTCGGATGTTGTGGCGGCGGTCGCCGACGGTGCGGAGAACCTGCCCACCGAACTCGGAAACGTACAGCTTTACCTCGACGGGAAATTGGCGCCGCTGTTCCTGGTTTCGCCGAACCGGATCAACGCCCAGGTTCCGTGGGAGTTCTTCGATCGGAATAGCGTGAGCGCATACGTGCGCATTGGGCATGCCGACGGCAGCGTAACAACAACGATGCCAGTGGCCGTGCAGATCATTTCGGAGAATCCTGGATTGTTCGCGATCGAGGGGACCGACCCCCGGATGGGCATCGTGCAGCACTTCTCGTCTCGTTCAACCGGCACTGTTTCCGTCGACGGCAGCGTGCAGGCAAATGACGTAGCCACGGTCGTGATCGAAAATCGGGAATACGCCTATACGGTGAAGGATACGGATAGCTTGGCGGATGTTCGGGATCGATTGATCCAGCTGATTAACCAAGACGAGCAGGTGGAAGCCTTCGCGGCCGGGGTCTTTACCCGTATCCGTCTGCGAGCCAGGGTCCCTGGCGAAGCCGGGAACGGTATTCTCTATTCGACGAAGACGAACGCTACGGCGCAGGTCATCCTGACGGCAACCACGGCGAATCTTTGTTGCGCGAATACGGAAGGCGCTACGGTGAGCGAAGCCAATCCGGCCTTGCCGGGTGAAACGATTGTGGTTTACGGTACAGGTCTGGGCCGGTTAAGGGAGTCGTTCTCGCAAAATCTGGCGATTACGGGTGCGGTTTATCGCGGTCCCGCGCTGAACGAACCGTCGGCGTTCGTCTCGTCGCTGGGGGGCGGCAAGACGGCGAACGTGCTGTATGCGGCACTGCGGCCCGGGTCGATCGGACTGTACGAGATTCATCTTGAATTGAACTCGGACTTGCCGACGAACTCGGCCACGCAGTTGACGATCGCGCAGGACATTTACGTCAGCAACGTGATTACCTTCCCGTTGCGGAACCCGAGCGAAGTGATTGTGCAACCAGCGGCGCCCTAATGTTGACACGCCGCCGGTGGATGCAGACACTGGCCGTTAGGCCGCCGACTCCGAACGTGTTGGTCTTCATGACCGACCAGGAGTCGGCTCTGCTTCCTGGGGCGGCGCGCCTGCCTAACCGCGAGAGGCTGCTGCGGCGGGGTGTCCGCTTTTCGAATGCGTTCTGCACTACCCCGCAGTGTTCGGCGGCGCGGGCTTCGTTCCTGACCGGTCTGATGCCGAAGCGAACCGGGGTGTGGACGAACGTCGATGGATCGTCGCTCGGAAAGCCACTTTCGGCGGAGTTGCCGAACCTGGGGCAAGTGTTCCAGAAAGCAGGATACGCGACAGCGCTCTTTGGAAAATGGCACCTTGGACTGCCGGACAAGCACCTGCGGGCGTTCGGTTTCGATGTCCGGGTGGACGGCAAGGACCCGGCCGTGACTGCGGCAGCGGCAGAGTGGTTGCGCGGCCGAAAGGGGCCATGGTTGGCTTGGGTTTCCTTACTGAATCCGCATGACATCTATGCAGTGCGTCGTGAGATGGGGACAACAGTGCTACGGGCGGACGTTCGCAATCCGGCGACGGGGTTGGAGAATCTGTTGGGAAAGCCGGTGGAACAGCGGGAGTACGTCGACCGGGACCAAGGGAAAATAACGGCGAGCTTCACGCCGGAGCAGTGGAAGCTTTACCGCAGCTATTACCTGGATCTGGTTGAAAAAACAGATTTTCAGTTGGGGCAGCTGTTGGATTCAATTGATTTGGACAAAACGATCATCCTGCTGACCTCCGACCATGGCGACCAGTTGGGAGAGCATGGGCTGCCGTTCAAGGGTCCGTTCGTCTATGACGAGTGCATGCGGATTCCGCTGGTGCTTTCGGTGCCGGGCCGGTTAAGGCCGGGGGTGCGGACGGATCTGGTTTCGACAGTGGATTTCGCGCCGACACTGGCAGACGCCGCGAGTTTACGCTGGCCGGTGCCGGCGGACGGGCAGTCCATTCTGCAGCCCTCGCGGCGGGATGCGGTGTTCTCCGACTACTATGCCAAGCAGAAGTGGGCGAACCCCATCCGGACGATACGGACGCGCGACGCCAAGTTGAACGTGTACGACCAGAGCGGCAATCGGGAATTTTACGACCTGCGGCGGGATCCGGGGGAGGCCAACAATCTGGTTGAGCAGAAGCCGGCAGCGATGGCGTCGATGGAACGGCGCCTGAACGCTACGCTTCCGGCAGGGGCTGGGGCTTAAAGCCCATCCCAGCGAGCTTTTCGCGGACGGCATCGCCCTCTTCTCCGCGGACATAAAAAAACGCGCCGGTGCGGACGGTTTGAAAAAGAAAGCCACCGCGGTATTCGTCGGGCTCGACGAGATAGTCGATTCCGGAGGCGGTGAGTTTATCCTCAAGGCCCTTGGCGTCAAGGAGGCGTTTGGCGATATAAACGAGATCCAGCTCTTCGTCTTCGCCGAAAAAATCCGGATCCCGGCGCATGGCCTACTTCGCGAGGATCATACCGCGGGTGCGTTTCTTGAAGCCTTCCCAGTTGCCGGGGGCTTGGGCGTCAAGGAACTCGCCGTACTGCTTGGCGACGATTTCGAGGTTCTTAAACATGCCGGGGTGGCCGGTAGCAGTGCGAAGGTCGGCCAGGACGGGCTCGATGCGGGAATAGACCAGACCGAGTTCGCCTCCGGTGGCGAAGTAGAGATCAGTGCTGAGGATGCCCTGGGTGACGAAGCTCGCAACCATCTCGTAGTAGCTGACGACCATGCGGACGTAATCGTCCCCGTCGGTCCCGGGGGTACAGATGGCGCGGTATTCTTCGACAGTGGCGGGGCCGAAGTTGCGAGCAAACCATCGGCGCGCTTCGCGCAACCGCTCCTCCCGCCGGAGTTCGTACAGGCGGAGGATCAGATTGGCGTCGTCAAACGTGGCGTGCTGGCTCATATCTTTTCATGGTATCGCAAACGTATGAGATTTCCGACTTGACGAAGCCACAGATCTCTTTAATGACAGCATCCGCTCCCACACTTTCGCCTCGTCTCTCGGACGAGGAGTTATTGCACTGGCTCGCGCTTCGGTTGATACCGGGTTTGGGCACCCGGAAGGCTGTTACGGTACTGGAACGGTTCCGGACGCCGCTGGCACTGTTTCGGGCGTCAGTGACGGAACTGGAGGCGGCGGGGCTATCGCCGGGCGTGGCGCGGGCAATTCAATCCGGATGTACGTTCGAAGATGCGGCGACACAGGCGGAGCGGCTGAAGGCGACGGGTTCGCAATTGGTGCCGGTGACGGACCCGGCATATCCCGAGAAGCTGCGAGGGATACTGGACCCGCCAACGGTGCTGTTTTGCCGGGGCGACTTGGCGCTGCTGTCGGCAATCTCCGTGGCGGTGGTGGGGACGCGGAAGCCGACACCCTACGGGATGGCGGTGGCGGAGAAACTGGCTGGGGATTTGGCGGCGCTGGGGGTTGGCGTGATTAGCGGAATGGCTCGGGGGATCGACACGGCGGCGCATCGGGGGACGCTGCAGGCAGGCGGGAAGACAATCGCGGTGTTCGGGTGCGGCGTGGACATGGTGTATCCGTCCGAAAACCGGAAACTGTACGACGAGATTGCGGCCAAGGGACTGCTGGTGAGTGAGTTTCCGATGGGTGCACCCGCGTTCCCTCAGAATTTTCCGATCCGGAACCGGATTGTGTCCGGGATGAGTTCGGGGGTGCTGGTCGTCGAGGGGGCGCAGTATTCGGGATCGGCGATTACGGCGCGGCTGGCGATGGACCAGGGGCGGGAGGTTTTTGCGGTTCCGGGGAACATCACGTCGAAGTTGAGCTGGGCTCCCAATCTTTTAATCCGCCAGGGGGCCAAGCTGGTAATGGACGCTCAGGACATTGTTAGCGAACTGCCGCCGGACGAACGATATCGCTTGCAAACTGTTGAAAAAGAACAACGTGGTGATTTGACGCAGCAGCTCTTGCCGTTGGGACCGAACGCGCCATTGGGGCGGGCGATTCTCGAAAACCTGATGATTGAGAAGGCGACGCATATTGACGAAGTGCTGGATCGTCTGGAAAACTATTCCTCGTCTGAGATCGTTGCTGCCTTGTTTGAATTGGAGCTGCTCGGCCTGGTGAAACAGCTTCCCGGCAAACAGTTCGTCAAAGTCTGGTAATCTGGGCTATTCGCCCGAAGAGTAAAAACCCTTATGTCCAAATCCCTCGTCATCGTCGAATCTCCGGCGAAGGCGAAAACCATCGGAAAATATCTTGGCGATCAATTTGTCGTCAAGGCGTCGCTCGGTCATATTAAAGATCTACCGAAAAGCGACCTCGCCGTCGATGTTGATCGCGGCTTTGAACCCACCTACGAGGTCATTGAAGGAAAGAAGAAGCTAATCGGCGAACTCCGCGCCGCCGCCAAGGGCGTCGACTCCATCTACCTCGCGGCCGACCCGGACCGGGAAGGCGAAGCGATCTGCTACCACCTGCAGGAAGAACTGGCGTCGAAGAAAGCCGACGGTCCGAAGATCTACCGGGTGATGTTTAACGAAATTACGGCCACGGCCGTGCGGAAGGCGTTCGATAATCCGCTGCAGGTGAACACGAATCTGGTGGACGCACAGCAGGCGCGCCGCGTGTTGGACCGGCTGGTGGGCTATAAGATCTCGCCGCTGCTGTGGGACAAAGTCCGGCGGGGACTTTCGGCTGGCCGTGTGCAGACGGTGGCGCTGCGGCTGATCGTGGACCGGGAGCGCGAGATCCAAGCGTTCCTGAAGGAAGAGTATTGGACGATTGACGTCGCTCTCAACGCGAAGAAGGCGCCGGTGTTGAAGGCGCGCTTGGCGAAGATCGACGGCGAGAATCAGCCGATTCCGAACGAGGAACGCTCCTCGGCGATCGTGATGGATCTGGCGGAACGGCCGTACATTGTGCAGTCCGTCGGGACGAAGGAGAAGCGCCGGAATCCGGTGCCTCCGTTTATCACTTCGACCCTGCAGCAGGAAGCTGCTCGGAAGCTGCGGTTTTCGGTGAAGCGGTCGATGATTATCGCGCAGCGGCTGTATGAAGGCGTCGAGCTTGGGGCGGAGGGGTCGATTGGTCTGATCACCTACATGCGTACCGATTCGGTGCGCGTCTCCGACGATGCGTTGGGCGAAGTCAGGCAGTTCATCGGCGACCGCTACGGCGCGCCGTATCTGCCCGAGAAGGCGAACCTCTATAAAGGTAAGAAAGACGCGCAGGATGCCCACGAAGCGATCCGGCCGACGGCGGCGATGCGGACGCCGGAATCCGTGGCGCCGTATCTGCAAGAAGACGAATTAAAGATGTACCGGCTCATCTGGATGCGTTTTGTCGCTTCGCAGATGACGAGCGCGGTGTTTGATCAGACCACGATCGACGTGTCGGCGAAGGGCAAGTCCAAGGCGGAATATATGTTCCGGGCGACGGGCTCGGTGCCGAAGTTTGATGGCTTTCTGGCGGTTTACGAGGAAGGCAAGGACGTCAAGGACGAAGATGACGACGAACTGAAGCAGAAGTTACCGCTGGTGACGCAGGGCGAAGAGCTGAAGCTGAAAACGCTCGACGCCGAGCAGCACTTTACGGAACCGCCGCCTCGCTTTAACGAAGCGACGCTCGTGAAAGAGTTGGAAGCGAAAGGCGTGGGCCGGCCTTCTACGTACGCCTCGATTTTGTCGACGATTCAGGAACGAGAGTACGTCAAGAAAGAGGGTGGCAAATTCTACCCGACCGAGCTCGGCACCGTGGTGACGGACCTGCTGACGGAGTCGTTTGGAGACATCTTCGATATCCGCTATACGGCGCGGATGGAAGAGGAGCTCGACGAAATCGAAGACGGCAAGGTGGACTGGCGCCAGGCGATGGGTTCGTTCTACGAGCGTTTTGCCGTGGACCTCGAGCGCGCGGCGACGCAGATGACCGACATCAAGCGGATGGAGAAGCCGACGGACTTCATCTGCGAGAAGTGCGGCAAGCCGATGGTGATCAAGTGGGGCCGCCACGGCAGCTTCATCGC
>JBBQRA010000125.1:0-17713 GCA_038215275.1 Bryobacterales bacterium
CCCCAGGTCGAAGGTTGCCACCAGGACATCCAGCTCTGCCTCCTTCGGTGGCCGGCGGTAGGCTTTCCGGGCAAGAGACCGGGCGACTTCCCGCGCCGCTTGCCGGGGATCCTTCTTCGGCGTGGTAGATTGACCGAAGAGGCGCTTCTCGATTTCCGTGCGCCGGCCGCCTTTTGGCGCTACTTTCATGCGTCGGCCGCCTTGCGGCGTGACGACTTGGCCCAACACCTTGTCGGCGATGGTCAGATACTGCTCGAGTTGGAGGGACGAGAGCGAATTGAGGTACCCCTGGCCGCTGACTTCATCCGGCAGTCCGTCGGCGATCGACGGGTCGACACCGAAGAGATCCCGCAGCGTGTTGCCGTACTCGGTTTTGGTCAACCGCCGGATGACGAAGGGTCCCGGATCCTTGTCGCTGAGGTACTTGAGCTTCGCCAGCCACTCGCCGAACATCCGGCGGCCGGCATCGTCCGGCTGGGGCGCGCTTTTGGGCGGCATGTCATGCGCCTTCACGCGGGCGTCCGCTCGCTTCCAATGTTCGGTGAAGGCCGCGTGTCCGGGGGCCTTAAGTGCTGGTGAGAAATTGACTCCACCCCGCGTCGGCCGCCTGTTCTGGTGGCAGGGCAAGCAATAGGTGGTGACAAAGGGCGTGACGCGGTCGCGAAAGAACTGGTCGGCATCAGCCTTCAGGGCTTCGTGATTCTCGGCCATCAAGCCGCAGGGCGACGCCAAGCACAGGGTCAGGCAGAGGCCCAGCGATACCGGCAACTTCGAACTATAACGGGTCGCAACAGCAACGGCCATGTTTGAGAAAATTCTCCGTGCAAAGTCTATCACGCCATGCCGGTTGCGGCGGGCGTGGAAGGCGCTTATTGATGGCCCCCCAGCGGCATGCGGTGGTAAGCGATGGGCAAGGGCCACGAGGCTACAGCAAATTGCAGGGCAGGGTGCCTCTAGATGGAATGGCTGGGGAGTTGGCTCCCGACATTGAATGTTTTAAAGAACTTTTGCGGGTCAAAATCGGATGCCCTCGAACCCATGCGAAATCAGCTCCTTTCGCAGATTCCAACGCTTGCCATCCATCCTGGGTGCCTACCGGAATCCGAACTCGAATTCGGTGACGATCAAGCCGGCCAACGTTCAAATCGTCGTCGATCAAGGAGAGGACATACCAACGCGCGCCTCGGAGGCGCCGCCGTCCACGGTCTTCAGATCGGCCAGGAGGAGCGCCCGGGGAAACTGCTTGCGGAAAGCTGGCACAACGTTCGCGACGCCTTCGTTCTTGAGCAGCGGCGTGCCCGTTTCGACAATGTGGGCGCCGCCTTTCAGCGCCGCACTGGCAACCGCCAAGCCCTGCGACAGGGTGGCCACGTCGACCGAGATCTGGAAGGTGAAGCGGGTTCGGAGCTGATCGAGAACGCGGGCGGAGGCCGCGTGAGTTTCCTTTCCTGCCTGGCCCCAGGTGTTGGTGGGCCGGATAATCTCGATGAGGGAGCCGACCGTCAGCCCGCTGGTAGCGAGCCTGCGCACGCCGTCGAGGAACGACCTTCGGTCGATGGGTCCTTGCCGAAATTCACCAGGTGGCTTTTCTGGAAAACCGGACGATTGCGTGAGCTCCATGGTGACAGCTCCTTGCGGGAAGTAGACTCCTGGTACTTTCTATCGCCCTTGGTTGTCTCGTTGGGGCTCGGGGAGAAGAACTCTTCAATTTCTTCATCCATGAGCAGCCCGCGGATTGGGGCAAAGAGTTCGTAGAGATTGTCAGCTTTCTGCTTCGGAGGCTTTCTAACTCGTTAGCTGGGTTGGGTTAGAGGCCTGCATCAGCACTTTTTTCGCAAAATCAGCCGGCGAAAGACCTTTAGCATGGGCCTGCACCAACAGACGGCGCTCGATTTCGGGCTGGATTCGAAGGGTCAAGCTCATACACTCATCTCTTGATGCACAGTTACTGACTCGGGCTTTGGTGTCACTGACTCTAGAAGTTGATCCCGCTCCTAAGAGGAGTGTTGGAGAGCGACCAACGCCGAACGGGTTCCTGCTCTCCGCCGTATCGGCGGTGCGAGCCTGTTAGTTCAAGTCAAGCGTTCCGACGGGGCCATCGCCAGTAAACGCAACCCATCCGTCCGCCGTTCTCACGAACTCCGCCTCTGCGAGTTTCTGGAACCTACGAAGCGTCTCTTCCCAGGACCATTTCGTCACTCTCACACTTCGACGATCCTCGACCGTAATCGCGTTGAATGAGTTCGGTACGCCCCGGCCGCGGGTCGAAGTAGCCGTCCCGGCGGTGACGACTATCGCCCGCCAACCGATGTGGCTATATCGAGGCAATGTGGTGGTCGAGTCACCGACATGCAGATGGCCGCACAACAATAAATCCGCGCCACAGTCGGTCCATCGCTCCAGGGCAGCGCGCGCTGAACCCACGACGTCGCGTGGGTGGAACCCTAGAGGTATCTCGAAGGGGTGGTGCGTCACCACGATCCGCGCTACGTTGGGGTCGACCGCGCACAAGCGCGTGCGGAGCGATTCGATCTGCCGGCTGTTGATTCTGCCTCCTTTCCACGTGGAAGAACGAGCGGTATTGACTCCGAAGACAGCAATCTCATCGTCTTGATAGACCGGCTCCAGATCCTCGGTGATATAGCGTTGAAACCGGCTCAGACGCTGCACGAACCGGGCGTACAGATTGTGCAGCGGCACATCGTGATTCCCGGGCACGACAATCCGCGGATACGGCAGTTGATCCAGAAACGAGCGAGCCTGCTGAAACTCCACCGCCTTAGCTCTTTGGGTCAGATCGCCGGAGACGACCACCAGATCGGGAGCGATCTGCGCCGCCGCCTCCAACAGAGCTTCTGGCAGGCCCGGGGCGATTCGTCCGAAATGGAGGTCGGAAAGGTGCAGAACAACGCGGCTCATCCGGGATCACCGCTAGCGGGCACAATGACGCGCAAAGCGCCTGGCCGGATCTCATATTGTAGCGGTGTGCGGAGTTTAAATACTTCACCATCAATGGAAACGGGCACAATCTTGCGGCGCGGTGTAATGACCACATCGCCTGTCGTGAGCACATCGAGCTCCCGCACCCCCCGAAGGCCTTTAAAGGCCATTTGAAAGACCGCGCGAAGCAAGCCGAAACGGCGGGTACGACGGGCTACCCAAACACAGAGCGCTCCCCCGTCAACGCGCGGCCGCATGCCATATTGGAGTCCGTCAACCTCGTAAGGATTATTTCCCACAAAAACAAATGGGGTGAAGCGCTCAATCACCCGCCCGTTCACCTCGAGGCGCACGCGCAGCAACGGAAAGCGTAGGAGCGTGAGCGCCGAGGCCATCAGTAAGGCTGTCGCTTTGCGAAAGCCGTGCTTTTGAATCTCCTCCCGCTTCATCACCATTTCGGGGTACAAACCGAGCCCGGAGTTATTCAGGAAGATACGCCCGTTTACCGCGCCGACGTCAACCAACTTTGCGACACCTGTCTTAAGTACGTTGACCGCCTCCGTAAGGTCCTCCGGTATGTGCAAGTCGCAGGCGAAATGGTTCAGCGTTCCTCCTGGGATGACTCCCAGGCTCATGCTGGTACCAACCAGTATGGCGGCCACCGCGTTCACCGTGCCATCCCCTCCCGCCGCAACCACGGCCTGGCAATCGCTTTCCAAGTGGGGACGCACGGCTGGCTCGATTTCGCCGCCATCGGTGATGGTTACCACAATCGAGTCTAAGCCAGCGTCGCGTAGTGCCCCAAGAAGGATCTCGCGATTTGCCGGGACACTGAGGGTTCCGGAGGCCTGGTTCAAGATGACGACTATCTTCATGTTTGGCCTTGCGTGGATGGGGACGGGCCTAGCGGGCGAAAGCGATTTCGGTTTACTCTCAAGTGCGTAGATACTGCCGCCGGATTTGCCGTTACGTGGCGCCCGGCATAAACCGCGCCTCGCAACCAAATCAGCCACCGAAACGGCAGGGCCCTCGCGAAAAAGCCTCAAAGCACGCCGCTCCGTTTCCTAAAGTGAGCCAGCAAGAGCAGGGAGAGCGCAAAACCGTTGATAAACAACTCGAGTGGCAGCTTTAAGAAGCCGGCCGGGGAACCGACTTCGAAGTCGCTCGGCGCCATAGAACATGCCGATGTTCTCTCTGTTGCCATTTCAACGGGGAAGAGGGTGGAGGGGGAAAGGCCACAGAACGCTTAAGAGCAAAAGGTTTGGCCCCTCTTTGCCTTCGAGGACTGAGGGCTAGCGGCCTACGCCGAATGGCTCACGCCGTTAGTCGACCGGGTTCCCGAACGGTGTCATTCCCTTTTCAAGAACTGTCTTCGGGAATTTGCCGGTGCCGCAGAGTATGAAGGATCCGAAGTCCTAGTTCGGCGGAACCTCGATCACATCGGCCAGCTTTTTGGCCGTGTCGTTTACACTTGGCGCGGCGACAGGGTCCGAATCCTCTCAGCGCGAACCGCCACCCCGAGAGAACCGCAACAGGATTGGGGGAGCATATAAAGCAGAAATACGATTTCAGCAAGGGTGAGCGCGGGCCTGTCATAACGCTACCCGCCCGAAAGACACGGGTCACCATCCGGCTGGATGAAGACGTGCTGAATCCGTCAGCCGATCGCAGCCCTTGCGTTGCCGGCACGAGCTTATGAGGCGATCAGCGGAAATTCTTCCTCCCGATGGGTGCCCTGTGGCCCAGTTCGAACTTCTCAAACTATTGGGCGCTCGCGCTGCTACTCAGATGCCGGCGTACCAGGCATATTTGCCTCCGGCGGGGTAGCCTTGCAAGGTATCGGTGACCGTCAACCGGTTGACGAATTTCAGGCTCTTGTACCCAAGCTGGCGCGGCACACGCAACCGCAATGGCCCGCCGTGCCCGGGCGGGAGTTCGCGCCCGTTCATGCCATAGGCCAGCACCGTCTGCGGATGCAACGCCTCGGCGACATCGATGCTTCCCGCCCGGCCCTTTTGCGCCGAAGCATAAACCAGGTACTTGGCTTGGGGCAAAATTCCTGCGGCCCGCAAGACCTCCCCGAGGGGGACGCCAGTCCATTCGGCGATGTAGGACCAGCCTTCTTCGCAGGTCAGTTGGGTGATCTGGTTGCTCGGGGAGTAAGACCGCAATTCCGCCAGCGATAGCGACACGGGACGGGCGACCAACCCATCAATGGCCAGCCGCCAGTCCGCAAAGCCGTTACTTGTCAACCGCTCAAACTCCGCGGTCTTCGGGTGGCCTCCGGTGGAGAACGGCGCAGTGGAAATCTGGTTGCGAGAGAACTGCCGCGCTAGCGAGTCGCCGGCCAGCAGACGATGGGAAGCATAGGTCAGAGCGTGGCCCACGCCATAGAGGCCGGTAGAATCGGGTGGCAGCAAACCATAACGATCCGCAAGCCGCGCCGCCACGGCCAAGCCCCCGACGCCTGCCAGCGCGCCTCCTATTAGCTTTCTCCTCGAAGTTCCGCTCACTCCGGTCTGCCTCCTGTAATCATGGCTCCCACGCGCTTTTTGAAACCCGCCCGCCAGACCATCGCCACATGGGCGACCAGGAAGAGAACGAGCAAGATAGTGTCAACAAAGTGAAGCGTTCGCGCCGACTGGTGCCCGCCGAGCATGGTGACGAGCCACGGATAGCCGGCGGTTAACGCTGGGGACATCGCCAGACCGGTCCAGATCATCAGCGGAAACAGCACGAAGACGACGCCGAGATAGATGAGACGTTGCAGCGGGTTGTAGGTTCGGTCGTCGCCCTTTTCGGTCGCGGAACGGGCGGGCAGCAGGTTGTTTTGAAAATGCCGCGAGGCGATTCCTGCGAGGGTGTAGAAGAGGCCGGTGAACACGCAGAGCCAAGCCATTTGGAAGTGAAGCGAGCGGCTCCAGCCGTTCTGGTCGGGCAGGACATAGGGGTATCCAGTTACCACCCAGGACCGCGACGCTGGGATGGGCAACTCAAAAAGGGCGGGGGTATTTACATTGCCTTCCTCGCCCCAATAGAAGCGGGGATGGGAGATGACGATCTCGGCGCCAGTCACTAGGAGGGCCAGGAAGCTAACGAAGGTTAGCCAGTGGGTCACCCGTACGAACAGCGGGTGCCGTGGAGCCGTTTTCGTCTCTAACAAAGCACCGGTTGCTGGAGCGCTCCATACGGAATCGGCCATGCCGGAATGGTAGCACTTCGCTATCAAGAGATGGATGATGGCAGGGGCTGCGCTGCGCAACAAGAGGAGATCGGAACGGCAACCGTCCTCGATCCAATTGGGAGTGTTCTATGCAAGTTTCGGTGACAGAAGGAAGAGACAGTTGACAGAATTGGTTCGGCGCGCCGAGGCGGGGGAGGAGATCATTCTGACCCGGCACGGCCATGCCGCGGTGCGCTTAGTGGCAGTAAAGGTGGTGCGGGACAGGCAGTCTCGCCGGGCGCTGCTCGAAGCGGTACGGGCGTCGGCGGCGGCGAAAGCGCTTGCCGGACCAAACGGAGCGCGCAGCCAGGACTACCTCTATGGCGATGACGGGATGCCCGCTTGATTGCGGTGGACACGTCCGCGCTTATGGCGATCTTGCTTAGTAAACCGGAGGCAGCTGCTTGTATCGCCGCGTTAGAAGCCGGGGATGACTTGCTCCTCTCTAGCGGCACGTTGGCGGAGGCCCTGATCGTTGCCGGGCGACGAAATGTCGCCGAGGAGATGGAGCGTCTGATTGAGGGGCTCGGGTTTGAGATCGTTAGCGTGACCCCGGCTTCCGCGCGGAGAATTGCGCGCGCATATGGGCGCTGGGGCGAGGGGGTCCATCGGGCGGCGCTTAATTTTGGTGACTGCTTTGCGTATGAGTTAGCGAAAGAGCATCGATGCCGCCTGCTCTATGTGGGCGGTGACTTAGGCCGCACTGATGTCGACGGAGCGCTTTGAATCGGGGTAGGGGAATCCGGCGCTGCTCGGATCCCGCCCGCGGCGGGGCTCGAAGCGCTGCGGAGCCGAATGCCGACGGCAGGATCAGGCTCATGGCGGCGATCGACGTCGTGCTTTGTTGGGGACGAGTGAGCCGGCCCAACCTAGGGAGGGATGCCGATGAGTACGAACCGGGTCGGAGGGGTCAGTTCTAGAAGCAGGTTATTCTGACCGGGGATGACGTTGTAGACCGCACCCCTCACGGAGCGACAGGGCGGCCGAATCTGGGTAGACTCTGCCTTTTGTGATTATTATCCGGCCGAGTGGCCCCCGACGTGCTTTGAAAATTCTATGCGTAATATTCTCTTTTCCTTCCTAATTCTTCCGACGCTTCATAGTCAGCCGGTCGGACCAGAGTTGGACCGAAAGGCCTGGGTACTGAAACAGACACTCGGACCAGCGAGCCTTACTGGTGGCCTTTTCAGTTCTGGTTTATCGACATGGCGTGACCGGCCGGTGGAATATGACACGCATTGGAAAGGCTTCGGCCAACGCTATGGGATGCGCCTGGCGGGAGTCGCAACGCAGAACGTGATGGAGGCCGGGTTGGGCGCGGTGCTGCATGAAGACCCTCGCTACAAGAAGGCCTCGGGAGGCTTCAAGGCCAGGCTCGCCAGCACGCTGAAACAGACCGTTATGGTTCAGCGCGCGGATGGCACTTATGGCCCTGCTTTTGCCCGCTATGCAGCGATCAGCGGCAGTAATTTCCTATCCAACTCCTGGCGGCCAGACAGCGAAGCCACAGTTTCAGGGGCGATTTCGCGAACGGGCTATGGTTTTCTCGGTCGCCTTGCGGGAAATGCCTTTGCTGAGTTTAGTGGGGAGGCATGGCGACGAATACGAAGGAAAAAATGATCAATTTGCGGTGGTCTTGAGGGGATAGACTGGCCATGCCAGTTGTATAGGGGCGGGCTTAGCAACGGCATAACTGGCGGAGGCTGTAGAAGAAACTTGGCGAGGCAATCTCGCCAACTATCCCCAAGCTTGGGATGCTGCAAGGGGCGAAGTGCTAGAGCCACAATCGAAGAGAGTCCTCTCCTGTAGATTGGTGCCTATTTCATAAGGCAAAAAGCATTTATAAACGGCAGATGCCTAGTATAATAGGCGTAGTGGTCGACTTGATTTTCATTGGCGAACAGATCGCGGAGCGCCGCAGAGCGCTTCGGCTTAGCCAATCCGAATTGGCGGGCAGGGCTAGACTGAGCCGGGCGACGTTGGAGGCGCTGGAGAATGGAAGGTCCGGCGAGGTGGGATTTGCCAAGGTCAGCAGACTTCTCGCCGCTGTTGGATTGGAGCTCACTCTTGGAAATGCCCGTTTTCAACGCCCAACGCTCGACGAACTCATGCAGGAGGACCGCGATGATCAAGGTCTGGACCGACGGGGCTGAAGCGGGGCTACTGGACCGTTCGGCGGAACGCGGTAGCACCTTTGTCTACCTGCCGGATACACTCGCCGGCCTGGCGGTGTCGGCCACGATGCCGGTACGCCTTGCTTCCTGGAGTATGGGCTTCGGTCTGCCGCCAATTTTCGAGATGAACCTGCCGGAGGGGTACTTGCGGGAGCGTTTGCGCCTTGCCTTCGCGAAAGCCACAGGATCCTTTGATGAGTTCGATCTCTTATCGATCGTGGGCCGCTCGCAGGTCGGCCGCATTCGCTATACCGGCAAGAATGACGATTTGCAGGAGGATGTTCCGTTCCAATCCATCGACGAGATTCTCTCGCGTCAGCGCGATGGCGACCTGTTCCGCTACCTGCTGGACAAATTCGCTTCCTTCTCCGGAGTCAGCGGGGTACAGCCCAAGATTCTTGTCCGGGACGAAAGTGCATTTACCGACCGGGAGCCCACGAGGCAACGGCTTTCGCAGAGCTGCCGGGGGGCGACACACATTGTGAAGTTCTGGGACCCCAATGAGTATCCGCAGCTTGCCGCCAATGAGTATTTCTGTCTCACAGCGGCACGGCGATGTGGACTCGAGACGCCGCCGATTCGCTTGGCGGAGGACGGTGCGGCGCTCGTTATCGATCGTTTTGATCTGCGCATGGATGGGAATTATCGAGGATTCGAGGACTTCTGCGTCCTCAACGCCCGGCGGACGGAAGAGAAGTATCGGGGCACCTACGAGACCGATGTCATGAAGCGCTTCGCCCAGTTTGCGAACTCGACGCATCTGAGCGAGGACTTGGAGAGCCTCTTTGTGCTGATCGCGCTGAACTGTGCGCTCCGCAATGGCGATGCGCATTTGAAAAATTTCGGGATTGTCTATGACGATGTGCAAGGGGAGGCGCGGCTCGCTCCGGTTTATGATGTGGTGACGACGACGGTGTACCTGCCGAAGGATTCCCTGGCGCTGACGCTCAACGGATCGACCCGGTGGCCCGCGGCGAAGGAGTTGAGGAGACTCGGTGAGACCCGTTGCGGGATGACTCCGGCGAAGATCAAGCAGCTTCTCGAGCGCGTCGCGGCAGGGATTTGGGAGACCCGTCCGGATGTCGAAGCGTATGCGGCGGGCCATCCGGAGTTTCAGGAGATAGGACGCCGGATGTTGCAGGAGTGGGAGAACGGGGTCCTCGCTTCGCTTTGTGACTGAGGTGCGAGAACCCGGTGACCGTTTTTCTTGTCGCTGCTCAAGAAACCCTCCCCCTTCTTGCGATGGGCGGGCTTTGGCCGTTTCGAGTAGCGGGATTCGAGAGGATACTGATCCTCAATCGCCCCCGGGACAAACGGAGTCGACACTCTGCGGGGGGCGCGGGCTACCTCCTCACCCCGCCTCGTCACGACAGTTTTTACGGATCCTCGACAGACTTCGACTACGGGCCGGTGCGTGGCCGTTCTGTTGGCGCCTCAGTCGGGCCGGGGAAAACCTTGCTGCTTTTGCTCTACACTGTGCCGTTAGACGGGCATTTCCCTGCAACTGGCCTCACGCGATGTGGAAGACTCGCGGGCCTTTCCTCGCTCTCTGAAGGACGTTCACCTCCTCCAAATTCCGCTGCCAGATGCGATGGTTTCGTGATGACAAGAATGATCGGCTTTGCCCTGTCGTCGGCGGGGGCCATTATCGTCGCTACACTCAGCGGATGCGCCAAGAACCAAGCCGCGCCCGATAGTACCTTGCTGGCAGCGAGAGCAGCGTCGGCCCGAATGAAGTTTACCAACTCGACTTCCGGCTTGCGAGGAGATTAGGCACAATGTCAAGGCAAAGTAGAAATGTCCGGTTTAGGGTGGCGCGTGGAAAAGAGCATGGTAAGTTGATCGTGCCGGTGAAGCGGAGGCGGGCAATGCTGGGTCACGTCCACGCATCTCTCCGAGCCTGTAGTCCATGATTCGACCGCTTCGCGTGATGACTGGCGATTGGCTTCGTTGACTCCTCTCCCGGGCTGTGCCCTGCGGGTCAGCAGACTTGCGTTCCCGGACGCTATAGTAAAGGCAAGTCCGTTCCGTCTGCCCGCCGCCTTTTTTCATTGCAGACCATGAACCCCAAAACTCTCTGGCCTCTACTCCGGCGAACATTTGACGCGTGGGATGAGAATGAGGCTCCGCGCCTCGGCGCTGCGCTCGCCTTTTATACCACCCTCTCCCTCGCCCCACTGATCATCATCGTGGTAGGGATGGTGGGCTTCTTCCTCGGCAACTCGGCCGCAGAAGCGGAACTGCTGACTCAGGTCGAATCCACCATCGGCCCTAAGGGCCGAGATGTAGTTCAGGAATTGCTCCGCTCGCAACGCCCCGCCTCCGGGGTCCTCGCTTCCCTCATGGGCCTCGCCACACTTCTATTTGCCGCCTCCGCCGTCTTCGGCGAACTCCGGGACGCGCTCAATAAGATTTGGAACGTCCGGCCGGTAACCCAAGGGGGCCTCTGGGGCCTGATTCGGCAACGCTTTTTCTCCTTCGGCATGGTATTGGCGGTGGGATTCCTGCTGCTGATTTCGCTCGTCATCAGCGCGGTGCTCGCGGCCGTGGGGAAGTTCTTCGGCGAGTATCTGCCGGCCTCGGAGTTTGTCCTCGGACTCGTCAACTTCGTGGTCTCGTTTGCTGGTACCGCAGCGCTCTTCGCACTCATCTTTCGATACGTCCCGGCCCACCGGATCGCCGGGACCCCGCTCTGGATCGGCTCGGCGGCGACAGCCTTGCTCTTTTCGATCGGTAAGTTCGCCATTGGGCTGTACCTCGGCAAGGCGGCAGTCGGCTCGGCTTACGGCGCCGCCGGTTCGCTAGTGGTCGTCATCGTGTGGGTTTACTACTCGGCTATGATCTTTCTCTTCGGCGCCCAATTGACCCACACGCTTGAAGCCGCGCGCCCGCCGAAGCCCAGCTCCCTCCACTTGAGCTAGAACTGTGCGTCTGTCGAAATAGCCTAACAATCAGCGGCGCCGCGGTTGGGCCTCCTAACGCGGCAGCTAGCTAGCGCCGCGGTGACGATGGAAAGGGCGCCGCCCTGGCTGCCGCCGGTGACGGCGAGGTTGGCGCCGTCCCAGTTGGGGCGGCTGGTGAGGAAGTCGTTGGCGCGGACGCAGCCGAGATAGACGCGGCGATAGTAGTAGCGATCGCGGTTGTCGAGGCCGAAGTTGTTGTAGCCTGAGAGGGCGCCGGTGCCGAGGGAGTCGTAGACGGACTGTTCATGGTGACGGGGATTGCCGTGGATGCCGACCTGGAGCCGTGATGACGCCGCGGGCGGCCATTTCGGCCATGCCGCGATAGGGGCGGACGACGGCGCCGGGGGGTTTTGGTTTCGCAGAGGATGCCGTAAAAGCGGGAGGGCGCGGGGCCGGGGCCGACGTTCTGTTGGAGCTGCTGCTGGACGCCGAAGGGGGTTTGGGTTCCGGTCCAGACGGTGAGCTTGCCATCGCCCATTCGGCGACGGCGGCGCGGGGCTCCATGAGGGCGTGCTGGATGTAGGGCGTCTGGTAAGTCGCCTTGAGTGTTTTGGCGGCGGATTCGATGGCCGGGGCGAGGTCGCCTCGCGTGTTTTCGCGGGGTTCTTGGGCGGTTTCCTTGAGGACCCGATGGAGATCGGCGCTAGCGGGGTGGGGCTTGGTTTCCCAGCGGGCGGCGGACGCGAGGATGGCGACGGCTTGGCGGGCGGCGAAAGAGGTGGGCGCGGCGACGGCGACGAAGCCGTTGTCGTTGACTAGAGTGATGGTCTTGTCTTTGAAGAAGGCGGGATCGAGAGAGGTGAGCCTGGCTCCGAAGCTGGGGGGCCGGAGGACGGGGGCGTAAAGCATACCGGGGCGGCGGATCGGAAGGATATTCGTGCTGGCCGGTGACGATGGCGCGGCCGTTGAGCGCAGGGTGGGGCTTGCCGAGGGTGGTCCAATTGGCGGGCGGGGTGAGTTCACCACCCCGATGGGCGGCAGCGGCTTTGCGGGCTTCGGGAACGGTGGCGGGGGTGGTGCGGCTGCCGGCGGTGATGCCGTCGTTGGGGCAGAGATCGGTGTCGCCGAGGACGGCGCGGACTTTCGAGAGCGGGAGGCGGAGTTCTTCGGCGACGGCCATGGCGAGTTCGGTGGCGGCGCCTTGGCCCATGTCGACTTTGCCGGAGTAGACGGTGACGGTGCCGTCAGCGGCGAAGGCGAGGCGGGCGAGGGGCTTGGCGGCGGTTTGGGCGTTGAGGAGGGGGGTGGCGGTGAGGCAGATGACGAAGCCGGCGACTTCGAGGAAGTCGCGGCGGTTGAGATGAAACTGATACGGCGGGGCTTCGAAGAGTTCGTAGCGTTCGGGCTCATTCGGCATGGGGGAGACCTCCTTCTTTTTGTGCGGCGAGGCGGACGGCGGCGAGGATGCGGACGTAGCCGCAGCAGCGGCAGAGGTTGCCGTGGAGGGCGTCGACGGTCTGGGCGTCGCTGGGATGAGGGGTCGCTTCGAGGAGGGCGACGGTGCGGAGGATCATGCCGGGGATGCAGTAACCGCACTGCATGGCTTCGGCGTCGAGGAAGGCTTGCTGGACGCGGTGGAGGCGGTCGCCGGCGGCGAGGCCTTCGATGGTGGTGACGGACTTGTTTTCGGCGAGGCGGGCGGGGGTGAGGCAGGAGGCGACGGGTTTGCCATCGAGGAGGACGCTGCAAGCGCGGCACTGGCCTTCGCCGCAGCCGTACTTGGTTCCGGTGAGGCCGAGGTCTTCGCGGAGGACGTCGAGGAGGGGGCGGTCGGGGGCGGGGAAGAGCTGGTGGGCTTTTCCGTTGATGGTGACCGTCATAATGTCCGTGAGTTTATCGCGGTGTGTTAGGATCCGGGGGGAGCAAAGCGATGGAACAACCTAATCCGGAATTCGTGTGGGATACGATGCTGGCGCATCAGCGGAGCGCGGCACTGAGGGCGGGGGTGGAACTCGGGGTGTTTGACGCCCTGGGAGACGGGCCGCAAACGGCGGCGGCGCTGGCGGAGAAGGCGGGGGTGCCGGAACGGGGAATGCGGATCCTCTGCGACTATCTGGCGATTATTGAATTGCTCGCGAAGCGGGACGGGCAGTTTGCGCATACGCCGACGAGCGCGGTGTTCCTGGACGGGCGGTCGCCGGTAAGCATGGCGCCGACGCTGCCGTTCCTGATGACGGACAAGATAATGGCGGCGTCCCGGGGGTTGACGGAGACGATCCGGCAGGGGCGGACGTCGCTGGCCGAGCCGCTGGCGGGGGAAGAGGTGGCCGAGTGGGTGACGTTCGCGCGGTCGATGCAGCCGATGATGGCGGCCGCGGCGGAGTTTATCGCTGGGCGGGTGCTGCGGGGCGGCGTGCCGGCGAAGGTGCTGGACGTGGCAGCGAGCCATGGGCAGTTTGGCTTGGCGGTGGCGCGGCAGGCGCCGGGCTGCGAGATTGTGGCGCAGGACTTCCCGAGCGTGCTGGAGGTGACGAGCGAGAACGCGCGGGCGGCGGGGATTCCACTGACGCTGCTGCCGGGCAGCGCCTTCACAGTGGATTTGGGTACGGGCTATGACGCGGTGCTGGTGACGAACCTGTTCCACCATTTTTCGGCTGAGGACAACGTGGCGCTGATGAAGCGGCTTCACGCGGCGCTGCGGCCGGGCGGGCAGATGATGATTCTGGAGATGGTGCCGAACGCCGACCGGTTAACGCCTCCGGCCGCGGCTTCGTTTTCATTGATGATGTTGAGCAATACGATTGCCGGGGACGCGTATACGATGGACGAGTATGGGCAGATGCTGGACGCTGCGGGATTCGGAGCGCGGGAGTTGATGGATGTACCGCAGTCGCCGCAGCAGTTGATTGTGGCGGTTCGTTGATAGATTGTTAGGGTGATGTGGCGAGTTTTCTTGGCCGGGATGCTGCTGGCTGGCGTGATGGCGGGCCAGGCGAAGCGGGTGTTGTATGTGACGCACTCGGCGGGGTTTCGGCATGATTCGATTCCGGTGTCCGTGGAGGCGTTGCGCGAGGCGGTGCGGGCGGGTGGGCGCGTGGAGATTGTGGCGACCGAGGACGTGGGGATGCTGAACGCCGCCACGCTGCGGGGGTTCGATGCGGTGCTGTTCTTTACGAGCGGGGAGTTGCCGGTGACCGAACAGCAGAAGCGGGATCTGCTGGAGTTTGTGCGGTCGGGGAAGGGGTTCGGCGGGGTGCATAGCGCAACCGATACGTTCTATACGTGGCCGGAGTATGGGGAGTTGGTGGGGGCGCGATTCAACGGGCATCCGTGGGTACAACCGGTGCGGTTCGACGTGGAGGATCCGGGGCATCCGGCGATGGCGGGGCTGGGGACGGGGTTCACGATGCTCGATGAGATTTACCAGTTCCGGGACTTTTCGCGGGACCGGGTGCGGGTGTTGATGACGCTGGACGCGGCGTCGGTGGACCTGGGGGCGGCGGGGGTGAATCCGGGGACGGAGGACTTTCCATTGACGTGGTGCCGGCGCTATGGGACGGGGCGGGTGTTCTATTCAGCGCTGGGGCATTTTGACAGTACTTGGCGGGATGCGCGGTTTATCGGCATGATGCAGGAGGCGTTGCTTTGGTTGACGGGGGCCGTGGATGGGGAGGCGATGCCGCGGCCGATCATGCGGCCTTCGTTCGCGGCGGAAGGGATCGCGAACAGCGCTAGTTTTGAGCCGCGGGGGACGGTGTCGGCGGGGTCGTTGATTTCGGTGTTTGGAACGTACCTGACGCCGGGCGGGACGATGGCGGCGGAGGCGGGGCGGCCGGTGACGAAGTTGGCGGGGACGACGGTAAAGGTGAATGGGGTGAGGGCGCCGCTGCTGTATGCATCGCCGGCGCAGGTGAACGCGTATGTGCCGCTGGGGGTACGGGGGACGGTGATCGAAGTGGAGTTGGCGGCGCCGGAGAAGGTGGCGGTGCAGGTGGCGGGGGCGGAAGCGACACCGGGCATTTTTGCGGTGACGGCGACGCGGGAGTGGGCGATTTTGTGGGCGACGGGGTTGGGGGCGTTGGAGCCGAGCGGGGAGCTACAGGTGACGACGTTGCAGCCTGTGGTGGCGGTGAATGGTGCAGGGGCGCAAGTGCTCTATAGCGGTTTGGCTCCGGGGTGGTTGGGGCTGTATCAGGTGAACGTGGCGATGCCGCCGGGGACGGCTTTTCCGGCGGCACTGGTGTTCCGATTTGGCGGGTACGAGAGGCCGTTGACGCTACAACCGCAGTAGGAGGTGAGTCGACGCGGGTGCACCGAGGACTTGCCTGCCGAAGTTGGCGGAGGCCGATGAAGGCACCGGTGCCGTTCAGGAAGGGGTTATGCGGCGATCTCGTCCATGATGTCGCGCTGTTGATTTAGCTTGCGCTCTTGGGTGGGCCATGGAAGGGGCGAATTACGCGGAGGCAGTTATGGCGCTTCGTGTACTTGTTTTCCTGCTGGCGGGATTGGCGTGGGGGCAGATTGCTCCGCTGACGGACGATAGCTATACGGCGGGCGACGCCGGAGATGCCGCCTTCGGCGCGCAGGGAGGGATGCTATTGGACTCGCGGCGGCAAGGCCTGGCGCGGTTCGACGCCGGGAACGCCGGCGGGCTGGAGGAACTCAAGACGCATTTCCGGGGAGCTCAGATCGTTCGGCGCAGCAAGACCCCGCAACTGGTGAAGCAAGAGTTCTACGGCCTGTTGATGGCGCACTTCGCAGTACGCGGATTTATGCACGAAGCGGCATTACAAGCCGATGAGGACCCGGACCGGCGGTCCTTCCTTCATTCGGTTCGCGTTGTCCAACGCCGCATGGCCCGCTTTGGCGCTATTCCCCCCTCGGCAGAGAAAAGCGCTTCATGAAGAATAAGAGCGTTTCAACTGATCAGGATTGAGGCTAAATGTCGTTTCTCGTTGGCATCCCGTCCGTTATGCTGTTTGGTTTTATCTTTCCGCGAGAGACGATGCCCTCAGATGTCGTGGCCTTCAGCGCCCTACTCCCCACTACCTGGTCGTTGCAAATTGCTCGCGCCATCGCCCTCAGAGAAGCCGGGCTGGAGGACCTGGCGCCGGCTCTCGCAGGCTCAGCAACTCTCGGCGTAACGTATGTCTGCCTTGGTGCTCTCCAGTTGCGCCGAGGATCACGATAACCCTCATCGCGCGGGACAAAAGTTATGATAGAGTCCCGTCATGAAAGTAGCAAACGCGGCAGCCCTCTTCCTCTTACTCAGCTCGGCGCTCTTCGCTCAAATCGAACAAGCCAACCTTACCGGAGTCGTCACTGACGACTCCGGCGCCGTCGTTCCCGGGGCCACCGTCGTGCTGACCAATCGCGCCACCAAAGTCAACGCCGAAACCGAAACTAATCCCGCCGGGCTCTATCGACTCCCCTTCCTCTCCGCCGGCTACTACGATCTCAAAGTCACCAAAGCTGGCTTCGATGTCAGCCGCGTCACCGCCATCCGCCTCACCGTCGGCCTCACCGCTACCGTCAACCTCAAACTCCGCACCGGCTCCGTCCAACAGGAAGTCACCGTTACCGCCACCGCCGTCCAACTCGAACAGCAGTCGGCCACCCTCGGCAACGTCGTCGGCGCCAAGCAGATGATCGAATTGCCTCTTCTCGGCCGTAACCCTTACAGCCTCGTCCTGCTCGCCCCCGGCGTCCTTCCCCGCGGCGGCGCCGGCTCCGGCCCCATCATCAATGGCGGCCGGTCCAACACCAGTGAAGTCCTCCTCGATGGAGCCGAAACCCGCAATAGCACCACCAACGACATCGCCTACACCCCGCCCCTCGAAACCGTCCAGGAGTTCAAAGTTCTAACCAACTCCTTCTCCAGCGAATTCGGCCGCTCCGGCGGAGGCGTTCTCACCGTCGCCACCCGCTCCGGAACTAACCAACTCCACGGCGCCGCCTACGAGTTCCTCCGCAACGATAAACTCAACGCTAACGCTTGGGCCAGCAATCGCCTCGGACTCGCCAGAAACCCCTTCCGCCGCAATGAATATGGCTTCGCCGTCGGCGGACCCGTCGTCATCCCGCGCCTGTATGACGGCCGCAATCGAACCTTTTTTTTTACCAATCTCGAGTGGATCCCCCAGCGCTCCCCCGATAACAATCTCCTTACAGTTCCCACCGCTCTCGAACGCAACGGCGACTTCTCCCGGACGGTTACCACGGCTGGGCAGCAGATCCGGATCTTCGATCCCGCCACCACCGTCCCCAACCCCGCCGCTCCCGGTCAATTCATTCGCCAGCAGTTCCCCGATAACCGTATCCCCGCCAGCCGCATCGATCCGATCTCGCGCCGAGTCCTCGAATTCTACCCCCTCGCCAACCGCGACACCGTTGTCCAAAACTTCGTCCGAAACAACACCCGGGTCAACGACACCAATCGCCAGTTCTTCCGGTTCGATCAATCCCTTGGGGCC
>JBBQRA010000126.1:0-17624 GCA_038215275.1 Bryobacterales bacterium
AGGAACCCGTGGGCCGAGTCGCCCGGCGGCAGCATTTTTGCTGAGAAGGCCCTCTCAATAATCACAGGGTTTTGAAGCGGGTTCTTGTTCCGCTTCATGCCGGGGATGGTAGTCGGGAGTGGCGTCGGGTTGTAGCGCGGACGGGCCGGGCCCTTTAGGCGGCTGATGTCTTCAGCCGGCGTCTCGTCGAGCTTGCGGGAGCCGGGCACGAGATATTGAAAGCGGGCATGTTCCAAGTTGAGGGTCTTCGTCCCTTCGTTCTTGAACATAACGAGAACTGGCAAAATGCCGTGTTCATAGGGGTTGAGCTTGCCGAAGGCGGCTTTGAGTTCGTCGGCATCGTCGTAGGCCACGGCCGCGACGGTCAGCCCTTGGTTGGTCTGTTTGGACGCGTAGGTTTCGATGGCGGCCGGGCGAAAGGGCTCCGGCTTCTTCTCGGCCCAAAGGGCGGCGGTCAACAAAAGTGCGGCGGTTACGGCCTTCATGATTTTCATTGTAGGGGACGCGGACGCCTGAAGAATGGTTCCCCGCCGTTATACTGGGGGCTGTCGATTGCAGACTCTGATCTATCTCTTCTATCGTCTGGCTCAGTTCGTTGGGTTTCCCGCGCTCTTTGTCTTTCTGATGGTCCGCTATGGGCGAACCCTGCCGGAGCGGTTTGGCGGACTGCCGTTTCCGGTCATCGCCCCGGGTGGAATCTGGCTGCATGCCGTATCCCTGGGGGAGGTCCTCAGCGCGGTCGATCTTGTACAGGCGCTGCGGAAGAAGTATCCGGACACGCCAATTTATGTGTCGGCGACGACGGCCACGGGCCGGCAGATGGCGGAAGAGAAGCTGGCCGAGTTCACCGACGGGATCTTCTATACGCCGGTGGACCTCTTCTTTGCCGTCAGGCGGGTGCTGCGGGCGCTGCGGCCGACGCTGGTCGTGATTCTGGAGACCGAGATCTGGCCGCATCTGTGGCGCGAGACACGACGGAGCGGAGCCCGGCTGATCGTTGTGAACGGCCGGATTTCGGACCGGGCGCTACCGCGGTATCTCCGCTTCCGGTGGTTGTTTGGGCCGGTGATGGCGATTCCGCACCGCGTGCTAGTGCAAAGCGAACAGGATGTCAAACGCTATAGAGCACTCGGAGCGGCCCATGCGGTGAACAACGGCAACCTGAAGTATGATCTTGACCCGGCGCGGATTGTGACGCCGCCGGAAGTGGCGGAGGCGGTGCGAGGGGCCGGGAAGGTTTTGGTAGTAGCAAGTACGCACTGCGAGGACATCGACGAGGACGAGGCGGTGCTCGCGGCTTGGCCGGAGTGGGTGGCGGAGTTCCCGGACCTGATTCTGATTCTGGCGCCGAGGAAACCAGAGCGATTCGATGAGGTCGCGCGAAAGCTGGAGACCGCGGGAATTCCGTTCCGCCGGCGCAGCGCGTTGACGCCGATGACGGCGCCGGGTGTGTTGCTGCTGGATTCGCTGGGTGAGTTGAACGGAGTTTACCGTTTGGCCGATGTCGTCTTCATGGGCGGGACGCTAGCGCAGCGCGGGGGGCACAACATTCTCGAAGCGGCTTTACTGGGTAAGCCTGTTGTCGCTGGGCCGCATATGGAGAACTTTGCCGAGATCGCCGCGGCGTTCACGGCAGGGCGGGGGCTGCGGCGATGTACCCGGGAGGATTTTGGCACGGTGGTGGCGGAGACACTCCGGAATCCGGATGGCTGGGGCGAACGGGGGCGCCTGTTGGCGGAAGAGCGGAGGGGGGCGCTGGGGAGGACGATGGCGGTCCTCGAAGAGGAGATTGAAGAGGCGTGGCCGGTTCCGCTGCACCCTTGGCTGTTCCTGCTGGTGATGGGGCCGCTGGGGGTGTTGTGGGCTTGGGGGGCGCGCCGGAATCGGGCCCGGACGGTGGCGAAGCGCCTGGATACGCCGGTGATCAGCGTGGGCGGCATCAGCATGGGCGGGGCGGGGAAGACGCCTACCGTGCTCACTTTGGCGAAGCATTTTCGAGATCCCGCGATTCTGACGCGCGGCTACAAACGGCTGCTGACCGAGGCGGCGACGGTGGTGCCGCGGGGGACTGAAGCGCGGATTGAGCGGACTGGCGATGAAGCGCAGATCTTCGTCCGATCGCTCCGGGCCCATGTGGGCGTAGGGAGCGACCGGTACACCGTCGGCCGCGCGATGGAAGCCGCGCTGAACCCGGAGGTTTTCCTGCTGGACGACGGCTTTCAACATCATCGCCTGGCTCGAGAGTTCGACTTGGTGCTGCTCGATGCGCGCGACCCGTTTTCGGGAGACGCGCCCTTTCCACTCGGCCGGCTACGGGAGATGCCAGATGCGCTGGACCGGGCGACGGCGATTCTGCTGACCCGGACGGAGCGGGGCCGGGTGTATACCGCGCTGCGGAGACGTTTGGGTTCGGTTCCGCTCTACCGCTCTCATGTGGTGGCCGAGACCTGGATGGACGCTCGAACGGGAGAGCCGGTTGTGCTGCAGTGTGAGCGAGCGGCGGCATTTTGTGGCCTCGCGAATCCGGCCACCTTCTGGTCCAGCCTGCGGGAACAAGGTTTGCAACCTTTTTTCCGGTGGACATTCGGCGATCACCACCAGTATCGTCATCACGAGTTGCTGCGGATGCGGGAGCATGCCCAATTGCAGAATGCGGAACTTCTGTTGACAACAGAAAAAGATCTGATGAATTTGCCTCCGGATTTAGCCGAAATCATGGATCCGGTGCGGGTGTTCTGGCTGCGAATTGGAGTGGAGATCGAGGGCGAAGAGGAATTGGTGCGGCAGATCCGGGCTATAATTAAGTAGATTCGTTCTTATGGCATCCGAGAAGAAGATTATTCTTTTAACTCCGCGCGGTTGTTGCGCGGGGGTAGTACGAGCGATTGACGTCGTCAAAATCGCGATCGAGATGTACGGCGCACCAATCTACGTGCGGAAGGAGATTGTCCACAACAAGCATGTGGTGGATGAACTGCGGGCTGCTGGAGCGATTTTCGTCGAAGAACTTGACGAGGTGCCGGCCGAAGGGCGGGTGATTTTCAGCGCTCACGGTGTGGCGCCTTCGGTTCGTACCGATGCGGTTGCACGGAAGCTACAAGTGATTGATGCGACTTGCCCCTTGGTTACGAAGGTCCATCTCGAAGCTGTAAAGTTCGCCCGGAAGGGATATTCGATTGTTCTCATCGGGCACGAAAACCACGACGAGGTTGTTGGTACGCTCGGCGAGGCTCCGGATGCCATGATGTTGGTTTCGGACGTTGAGGATGTGGACCGACTGGAAGTGGTCGATCCTACCAAGATGGCCTACTTGACGCAGACCACATTGAGCTTGGATGAGACGAGCCACATAGTGAAGCGGCTGGTGGAAAAGTTCCCACTGATTCAAGGGCCGCATTCTCAGGACATCTGCTATGCGACCGAGAACCGGCAGGTGGCCGTAAAGGCTGTGGCGCCATTGTGCGATTTGCTGCTGGTGGTAGGTTCGAAGAACAGTTCGAACTCGCAGCGGCTGGTGGAAGTTTGCCAGAACTCCGGGGTACCTGCCTATTTGGTAGATGATGAATCCGATGTGAGGCCCGAGTGGTTGCCGGGCGTTTCAACGGTAGCGATTACGGCCGGCGCGTCCGCGCCCGAACACTTGGTGGAACAGATCATGGACTTTCTGAAGTCGAACGGCTTTTTGAATGTCGAGGAGTTGGAGGTTCGAGAAGAGGACGTGCGGTTCCAGTTGCCGCCCGAGCTGAATAGCGCTCGCCTTACTCAGATCAGTACGCACGCCTCCGTATGACCCCCAGTCTGCAAGTCACTGACGCGCTGGTGGCTTCGGCGGCGCAAGCGGCCAGGCGATCAGTCGACTGGTTCGTGGACAACCAGCACGATGCCGGATATTGGTGGGGCGACCTCACGGCCGATACCACGCTCGAAGCGGACTACATTCTGCTGCAATTGTGGCTCTATCCGCCGGAAAAGGGCGAATGGAATCCCCCCGGGCGGCTACAGATAGACCGTGCCGTCCGATCGATTCTGGATCGGCAGTTGCCGAGTGGCGGCTTTAACCTTTTCCTGAATGGTCCGCCGGATGTGAATGCTTCGGTGAAAGCGTACTTTGCGCTGAAAGCTGCTGGACTGTCCGTCGATGAGCCGAAGATGAGTTCGCTCCGCCAGACCATTCTGAGTTTGGGCGGTCTGCAAGCGGCTAACAGCTACGTGAAGATCAACCTGAGCTTGTTCGGACTGTATCCTCGGCAGCATGTGCCGTCGATTCCGCCGGAGCTGATTCTGCTGGGGAAAGTGATCTACGAGATGAGCTCGTGGACCCGGGCCATCGTGATTCCGCTTTCCATTGTTCACGCGATGACGATTGAGCCGCGGCCGGTGCCACATGGCTTTACGCTCGAAGAGCTTCTTGTGCCCGGGGTGACGCTGGCGCTACCTCGCGATGACGGTTTTTTCAACCGCCGGAACACGTTTCTCCGCATTGACAAGGTCTTCAAGTGGTGGGAGAAGTACGGCAGCGGGGCGATCCGGCAGCGCGCTATCCGCAAAGCGATGGAGTGGATTACGGAGCGGACCCGGTACACGGATGGGCTCGCCGCGATCTACCCGCCGATGATGTATACGATTATGGCGATGGATCTGCTCGGCTTCGGGCCCGAGCACCAGGACCGGGCCGAAGCGGAGAACCAGTTCGCCAATCTGATGGTGGACGATGGGAAGCAGTTCTTCTTTCAGCCTTGCTTTTCGGTGGTGTGGGATACGGCGATTGCCTCCCACGCGCTAGGCGAGAGTGGCATGGCGCCGAAAGAAGTGATGACGCGGGCCGGAGACTGGCTGCTGACGAAGGAAGTGCGGCGGAAGGGCGACTGGAGCGTGAAGCGGCCGGACGTGGAACCCTCCGGCTGGTATTTTGAATTTGCCAACGAGCACTATCCGGATATCGACGATACGGCGATGGTGTTGCTGGGGCTGCATTTTTCAAAGTGCGACAAATCGGCTTCGCAGGCCAGTTGTGAGAAGCGCGCAATGAACTGGCTGCTGGCGATGCAGTCGACCGACGGGGGCTGGGCCGCGTTTGACGTCGACAACAATTGGCAGTTTCTAAGCGATGTTCCGTTTGCCGACCACAACGCCATGCTCGACCCGACGTGTCCGGACATTACGGGCCGCGTGGTGGAGGCGCTGGCGCTGCACGGCGTTTCGACCGAACATGCGGCGATCCGGAAGGGGCTGGCCTATCTAGTGAATTCGCAAGAAGCGGACGGAAGCTGGCAGGGGCGCTGGGGCGTTAACTTCATTTATGGCACCTGTTTTGCGGTGCGCGGGCTGCGGGCGGCGGGTGAAAGCGACCGTGAGGTCCACGTGCTGCGGGCGGGAGAGTGGCTGCGGTCAATCCAGAATGCGGACGGGGGCTGGGGCGAGAGCCCGGAGAGCTACCGGGGCAACGGATTCGTGCCGGCGCCTTCGACGCCTTCGCAGACAGCGTGGGCGGTGATGGGGTTGCTTGCGAGCGGTGACACCTACTCATCGAGCGTGCAGCGCGGCATTGAATACCTGATTCAGAGTCAGAACGCGGACGGAACGTGGACGGAAGACGCGGCCACGGGCACGGGCTTTCCGAATGTGTTCTACCTGCGATACCACCTTTACCGGAACTCGTTCCCGCTACTGGCGCTTTCGACGTTCTTGAAAGCAGAGCGTTGAAACCTGCGTTGGTCACCGGGGCGACCGGATTCGTGGGTTGGCATGTGGCGCAACAGTTGGCCGAGACTCGGGTGCCGGTGCGGGCGCTGACGCGAGGGCGGAACCCGGTGCGCGAATTGCCGGAACAGTACGCGGGGTTTGCCGTAGTGATGGGGGATTTGCAGGACCGGGCGTCGCTGGATGGGGCCGTGGCCGGGTGCGGGACCGTTTATCATGTGGCTGCGGACTACCGGCTTTGGTCGCGGGAGCCGGAGGAGCTGTACCGGTCGAACGTGGAAGGCACGCGGAACCTGTTGACGGCGGCGCGGGCGGCTGGTGTGGAGCGTGTGGTCTATACGAGCACTGTGGGCTGCATCCAGTTTGTGGCGGGGGGCTTGGGGGATGAGTCGCTGCCGGTGAGTGTTGAAGACATGACGGGGCACTATAAGCGGTCGAAGTTCCTGGCAGAACAGGTGGCATTGGAATTTGCCGGGGAGGGGTTTCCCGTGGTGATTGTGAACCCGACAGCGCCGGTCGGCGACCACGATTTTAAGCCGACGCCGACGGGGCAGACGATCGTCGATTTTCTCAGCGGGAGAATGCCGGCGTATCTGGATACTGGGTTAAACGTTGTCGATGTGCGGGACGTGGCGCGGGGGCATTTGCTGGCGGCGGAGAAGGGGCGCGTGGGGGAGCGATACATTCTAGGGAGCGAGAACCTGACGCTGCATCAGATCTTTGCGGCGCTGGGGGATCCGCCGAAGTTTCGCGTGCCTTATGCGGTGGCGTATGTGGCTGCGTTGGTGAGTACAGGATGGGCTTCGGTGACGGGGCAAGCGCCGCGGGCGCCTTTGGAAGGCGTGAAGATGGCGCGGAAGAAGATGTGGGTGAGCCATGGGAAGGCGGCGCGGGAGTTGGGCTATTCGCCGGCGCCGGCGAAGGTGGGATTGGAGCGGGCGGCGGCGTGGTTCCGGGCGAACGGGTACTGCTCATGATTGTCGCGGTGGCGTCGGATGGGATGGAGTTTACGGGTTGGCTGGCGGCAGCGGGTTTGGTGGCGCGGGAGTGGGGCTATTCGCCGGCGCCGTCGTTCGGGGCGAACGGGTACTGCGCATGATTGTCGCGGTGGCATCGGATGGGATGGAGTTTACGGGTTGGCTGCGGCATTGTAAGGGCGTGCGGAAGCTGGACTGGCCAGTGGATTTTGCGCGGCAAGCGGAATGGAACGGGCAGCCGTTGACGATGGTGGCCAACGGGGCCGGGCCACGGTTGGCGGCGGCGGGGCTGGCGGTGGCGCGGGAGCGGGAGACGGTTTTGGCCGTGATGAGCATTGGCTGGTGCGGGGCTTTGGACCCGGCGCTGCAATTGAACGATGTGTTTGTGGCATTGGGGATTCGAAGCGAAGACGGGGACCGGGCCGCGCTGGCTCCACGGAAGATGGCGGCCGCGCAGCGAGGCGTTTTGTGGTCCGGCGACCGGTTCATCCGGACGGCGGCCGAGAAAGCGGTCCTGCGGGAGCGGGGGGCGCATGCAGTGGAAATGGAGGCCGGCGGATTGCGGTTTGCCGGTTCGTTTTATGCTGTTCGAGTGGTGAGCGATTTGGCCACCGAGGATTTTTCGTTGGATTTCAACCGGTATCGGGACCCGGATGGACGGTTTCAAAAGGCGCGGATCGCGATGGCCGGGATCCGTCATCCTGGCGACCTGATTCGTATGGCCCGGCGGGGCCGGGAAGCATCTGAAGCGTTAGGAGATTTTCTTGCCCAGTGCGAACTCTGAACTCATGAAAGCGGCCGTTTACCGCGGGAAAAGCCAAGTGGTGGTGGAAGAGATTCCAACGCCGGCGGTGGGGCCGGGCGAGTTGCTCGTCCGCGTGGAGAGCTGCGGGATCTGCCACACGGATCTGAAGAAGATTGAATACGACCTGCTAACGCCTCCGCGGATCTATGGGCATGAGACGGCCGGCGTGGTGGCGGCGGTGGGCGAGGGCGTGACGAAGTTTGCCGTGGGCGACCGCGTGGTGGCGTTTCACCATATCCCGTGTTCGAACTGCTTTTATTGTTCGCGGCGGATGTACGCGCAGTGCCCTGGATACAAGCGGGTGGGCATCACGGCGGGGTTTGAGCCGGCAGGCGGCGGGTTTGCCGAGTACATCCGGGTGATGGACTGGATCGTTGAACGGGGCGTGGAGAAGATTCCGGACGGCGTGAGCTTCGATGCGGCGAGTTTCGTCGAGCCCGTGAATACGTGCGTAAAGGGCGTGGCGCTGGCGGCACCGCGGCCGGACGAGTTGGCGATTGTGATGGGTCAGGGGCCGATTGGTTTGATCTTCACGATGATTTTGAAGCATCGGGGGATCCGGACGCTGGTGACGGACCGGATGCCGGGCCGGCGGGCGAAAGGCGAACGGTTCGGGGCGGAGAAAGCGCTGGACCCGATGGTGGACAATCTGCAGGCCGAGGCGGCGGCGCGGACGGAGGGCCGGGGGGCGGATGTCGTCTTCGTGGCGGTGTCGGCGCCGGGGGTGGTGGAGGAGGCCGTACGCGTGACGCGTCCAGGTGCGAAAATAGTGTTGTTTGCACAGACGTCCGATAAAGAGCGCATCGAGCTATCCGGCAGAGACATCTGTATGGGCGAACGTGTGCTGGTGGGATCGTATAGTGCCGATGTGGACTTGCAACGGGAATCCGCTGATCTTGTATTCAGCGGCGCACTGCCGGTGGAAGAGCTTGTGACGCATCGGGTGCCGCTCGAACAGATTATGGACGGTTTTGACCTGGCGTTGCATCCAACGACAGAATCACTGAAAATTGTAGTGAAGCCCCAAGGTTACCGCTAGTGAACAATCAGCAAATGACGGCCGCCGTCCTCTACGGCAAAGAGGACGTAAAGATCGAGCGGGTTGCTATTCCGAAGCTCGGTCCGAAGGATGTGCTGGTCCGGGTGAAGGCGGCGTTGACGTGCGGGACGGATGTGAAGGTTTTCCGGCGGGGCTATCATGCGCGGATGATCATGCCTCCGGCGTTGTTTGGACATGAGTTGGCGGGCGACATTGTTGCCTTGGGTGGAGAAGTTTCGAAGTTCCGGACAGGGCAGCGGGTGGTGGCGGCAAACTCTGCACCCTGCGGAGATTGTTTTTACTGCCAGCGCGACCTCGAAAATCTTTGCGAGGACCTGCTCTTCAATAACGGCGCCTATGCGGAGTACATTCGGATTCCAGGGCGGATTGTGGAGAAGAATCTTTATGCCGTGCCGGAGCAAGTGGACTATGTCGACGCGGCGCTGGCCGAACCGCTGGCTTGTGTGCTGCGGGGCATTGAAGAGAGTAACGTTCGCAAGGGCGATACGGTGGTGGTAATTGGGCTGGGTCCCATAGGCCTGATGTTTGTGCGGATGTTGAGAGTGATGGGTGCGCGGGTAATTGCGATTGGGCGGCGGCAGGTTCAGCTTGAAGACGCCAAGCGGATGGGGGCTGCGGAGTTGCTATCGACCGTGGAGCAGGACGATGTGCCGGAGGCGGTTCGCGGGTTGACCGATGGGCGGGGCGCCGATGTGGTGATAGAAGCCGTGGGCAAGCCCGAAGTTTGGGACTTGGCTGTCCGCATGCTGCGCAAGGGCGGCACGGTGAACTTCTTCGGGGGTTGCCCGACGGAGACGCAGGTACAACTCGATACGAATCTGCTGCACTACTCAGAGCTGACGTGTAAAGCCAGTTTTCATCACACACCTAAGCTGATTCAGAAGGCGCTTCAGGCGGTGACGCGGGGCGACATCCGGGCGCGTGATTTTGTGGTGGGCGAACAGCCGCTGCACAAGATCAAGGAAGTGCTACGGTACCTGATGAATTCGAGCGGCCGAATGAAAACCGCTATTATTCCCTAAGTGCCTCTTCAGCCGAAAGACTTTGTTCGCGACGCCGCGGCGATGGGTCGGGTTTGGACAGCGGCGGAATCGGTGGCGTATACGAAGTGGCTGGCGACTTCGCACTACGAGAATTTTCACGTGGTTAGCGTGCTGCTGCCGAAGAAGCTGCACCAGGACTTCTATAACGTCTACTCGTTCTGCCGTTGGGCGGATGACCTGGGCGATGAGATCGGCGACGTGGCGGAGAGCCTGCGGCTGCTGGGTTGGTGGCGCGAGGAGCTCGACCGGATGTACGCCGGGGCGGCAAGCCATCCGGTATTCGTGGCGCTGGGGCCGACGGTGTGCCAGTATGAGCTGGATCGGCAGACCTTTGCCGACCTGATCTTTGCGTTTGAGCAGGACCAGGTGAAGACCCGATATGCGAACTGGGACGAGGTGCTGGAATACTGCGTCTACTCGGCAAACCCGGTGGGGCGGCTGGTGCTGGGGCTGTGCGGGTATCAAGACGCGGCGCGGCAGGCGTTGAGCGATAAGACGTGCACGGCTCTGCAACTAGCGAACTTCTGGCAGGATGTGACGGTGGATACGGGCAAGGACCGCGTGTATCTGCCGCAGGACGTGATGGCGCGGCACGGAGTGACCGACGCGGACCTGTTCGACCGGCGGTTCACGCCGGGCTTTGCTCGCGTAATGGAGGAGGCCTGCGGGGTGGCGCGGCAGTTGTTCGAAGAGGGCCTGGCGCTGCCGGGCATGGTGGACCGGCGGCTCGCGCTGGACCTGCGGCTGTTCAGTGAGGGGGGGCTGGCGGTCCTCGATAAGATTGAACGCCAGGGATGGGACGTGTTAAAAGAGCGGCCCAGAATTGGAAAGTTGGAGCGGGTGGGGCTGCTGCTGAAGGCCCTGTGGGTGTCGGCATGACGAAGGCCGTTGAGCAGTCCTATGCCTACTGCCGCGACGTAGCGCGGAGCCGGGCGAAGAATTTCTACTACTCGTTTGTGCTGTTGCGGAAGGAACAGCGAGACGCGATGTGCGCCGTGTACGCGTTTATGCGCTATTGCGACGACCTGAGCGACGACTTGGAAGGGACGACGGCGGAGACGATGTCGCAGTGGCGCGGCGACCTGGAACGGGCGCTGCGAGGCGAGTACGGGAGCCATCCGGTGTGGCCGGCATTCCATGATACGGTGGAACGATTTCGGATTCCGCGGCAGTACTTTTTCGACATGATCGACGGGGTATCGAGCGACCTGACGCCGAAGCCGGTGGAAACGTTTGCGGACCTGTATCAGTACTGCTACCGAGTGGCCTCGGTTGTAGGGCTGACGATTATTCACATCTTCGGGTTTGAAGATCCGAAGGCGTTGGAACTGGCCGAGAAGTGCGGCATCGCCTTTCAGTTGACCAACATTCTGCGCGATGTGCAGGAGGATGCGGGGCTGGGGCGGATGTACGTGCCGGCGGAGGATCTGCGGCGGTTCGGTGTGGATGCGCGGGGGATTGCGTATACGCCGGGTTTCGTCGAGCTGATGAAGTTTGAGGCCGGGCGGGCAAGGGCTTACTACGACGAGGCGCGGCCGTTGATCGGGATGGTGGAGCGGGGGAGCCGGGCGTCGTTGTGGGCGTTGATTGAGATCTATTCGCGGCTGTTGCAGCGGATTGAGGAGAAGCAGTACCGGGTTCTGGACGGACGGATCCGGCTTTCGACGTTCGAGAAAGTCTGGCTGGTGGTAGAGGCCGGGACGAAGAAGATGGCGGGTGCGTTCTAAGAGGGGCGGAGGAGGCGGCGTTTGAGCTTGCGGGCGGTGGCGAGGTCTGGCGCGATGGCGAGGACGGTATCGTCTCCGGCGAGGGTGCCGGCGAGTTCGGGCCACGCGGCGCGGTCAAGGGCGGCGGCGAGAGTGGATGCGTGGCCGGGGAGCGTCTTGAGGACGAGCAGGTGCTGGGCTTCGCGGATATCGAGCAGGTACTCACTGAGGATGTTGGCGAGTGTAGGGCCGGAGGGGGCGGGAGCGGGCATCGCGCGATAACCTTGAGGCGTTTTGGCGAGACCGAGTTCGCGGATGTCGCGGGAGAGCGTGACTTGCGTGGCGGGCACCCCGAGCTTGGCCAGTTTCTGAGCGATCTCGTCCTGCGTGTGGATCTGTTGGGAGGAGATCACCTTCAGAATCTGGCCCTGCCGGAATGCCTTGTTCATGCGCGGAATCCGTTGAGGCGTTCGGCGGCTTCAACGAGGGCCAGCGCGACGGCACTGGGTGCGGTGCCGCCGGGTACGGAGCGGTTCTGCATGCCGCGGGCAGGGCGGAGGAATTCGGCCATTTCCGGCGTGAATTCGGGGGAGAAGGCGGCGAGCTCTTCCGGGGTCCAATCGAGCGGCTTCTTGCCTTGGTTAAGCGATTCGAGGACGAGACGGCCGGCGAGTTTATGGGCCTGATGGAACGGAGTACCGAAGCGGGCGAGGGCCTCGGCGATATCGGTGGCGACGGTCCAGCTCTCTTCAGCGGCCAGGGCGGGGACGGCTGGTTTCAGCACGACGGTGGCGGTGACTTCGCGGATCATGGCGAGGCAGCCGGCGAGTTGGTCGGCGGCGAGGAAGAGCGGTTCCTTGTCTTCCTGCATGTCGCGGTTGTAAGTCATCGGCGTGCCCTTGACGGTGACGTAGAGCGAGGTGAGGCTGCCGAAGACGCGGCCGGACTTGCCGCGGATGAGTTCGAGCGAATCGGGATTCTTCTTTTGCGGCATTAGGCTGGAGCCGCTGGTGACTCCATCGCCGAGGTCCATCCAGCCGAACTCTTCGCTTGAGTAGAGGATCCAGTCCTCGGCCAGGCGCGAGAGATGGAGCATGGCGGTGGAGGCGGCGTAGAGGAAGTCGAGGGCCCAGTCGCGGTCGCCGGAGACGTCCATGGAGTTGCGGGTGATGCCGGCGAAGCCGAGGTCGGCGGCAATGGCGTGGCGGTCGAAGGGGAAGCCGGATCCGGCGAGGGCACCGCTGCCGAGGGGGCAGAGGTTGACGCGGGCTCGGGCTTGCTGGAGCCGTTCGAGGTCGCGGAGGAACATCTCGAAGTAGGCGAGGCAGTAGTGGGGCCAGAGGACAGGCTGCGCGCGGCGGAGGTGAGTGTAGCCGGGGATGATGGCTGATTCGTAGCGGTGGGCGAGAGAGAGGAGTTCGTCGAGAAAGCTGACGAGAAGGGCCGTGGTCGCGTCGATCTGCTCGCGGAGCCAGAGGCGGGTGTCGACCGACACCTGTTCATTGCGGCTGCGGCCGGTGTGGATCTTGTCGGCGAGGCCGCCCACTTTACCTTTAAGCTTGCGGATGATGAGAGTGTGGACGTCTTCGTCGGTCGCTCCGGCGTAGAACTCGGGGGTACGAGCCTCTTCGCGAAGGGCGTCGAAGGCGGCAATCATCGTGGCGCACTCTTCCGCCGAGAGGATCCCGACGCGCTCGAGGGCGCGGGCGAAGGCTTGGGAGCCGCGGATGTCGCAGTCGGCGAGGCGCTTGTCGAAGGAGAGCGATTCCGAGAACTGCTCGAAGTTGGCCGAAGGGCCGGAGGCGAAGCGACCGCCCCAGAGTTGAACCTTGTCGGATGTGGACATAGAGATGTTAGCGGACGAGGAGAAGGAGGAGTGCTTTCTGAGCGTGGAGCCGATTTTCGGCTTGATCGAAGACGGCCGATTGCGAGGATTCAATGACCTCGTCCGTGACCTCCTGGCCGCGTTTGGCGGGTAGGCAATGGAGGAAGATGGCTTCGGGGCGGGCGGCGGCGAGCAGGGGGGCGTTCACCTGATAGGGCGCGAAGATGCGCTGACGTTCGATGGCTTCGCTCTCCTGGCCCATGCTGGCCCAGACGTCGGTATAAACGACGTGGGCGCCGTCGACGGCTTCACGAGGGTCGGGAGTGATGGTGTATTGGACGCCTGCTTCGCGCGCGGCGGCGGTGATTTCGGGGAGGGGCGAGTGCGTCTCCGGGCAGGCGACGGCGACGTGGATGCCGAGGCGTCCGGCGTTGAGGAGCAGGGAGTGAGCGATGTTATTCCCATCGCCGACGTAGGCCAGTTTCAGCCCTTCCCAGCGGCCGAAGTGTTCGCGGATGGTCTGAACATCGGCGAGTATCTGGCAGGGGTGATAGAGGTCACTGAGAGCGTTGATGACGGGCACGCGGGACCAGCGGGCGAGTTCCTCGATGGTGTTCTGCGAGAAGACGCGGGCGACGATGGCGTTGGTCCAACGGTCGAGGTTGCGGGCGATGTCGGCAATGGGTTCGCGGTCGCCGATAGGGCCGATCTGGGTGACGGCGCCGCCGCCGAGTTGCTGGATGGCGAGGTCGAAGGTGAAGCGGGTGCGGAGGGAGGGTTTTTCAAAAAGGAGGCTGAGGTATCGCCCGTCGAGGGCGTGGGCGAAGGCGGCGGGCTCGCGCTTGACGCGGTCGGCGAGGTCCAGGAGCCGGACCAGTTCGGCTGGGGTGAGGTCGAGGTCGCTGCGCAGGTCGGGGGCCTGGAGCGGTGGGGCGGCGAGGAGCATGATACGGGTAAGGCCTCCGGGTGACGGGAAAGAAGAAGGGCACTGAATGATTATTCAGTGCCCTGTATGATTATACAAAAACGAAAGCCCGGCTGCGGGTGGGCAGCCGGGCGAGGTTTGGAGCGGGAGTGGAGGTTAGAACGGCTTAAAGTCGCTATCGTCGAGCGGCAGGATCGATTCCGGATCGCGGTCACGGCCGGCGCCGACGGGCTGGAGGTTTGCGGGTTTATTGAACTGGTCGGTGTAGCCGCTACGGGTGGTAGGGGCGGGCCGGTGTTCGGTGGCTTGGCGGAGGGCCTTCAGGCTTGGCGTGTTGGTTGGCGCCGAGGTGGCTGAAGGCGTTGGCCGGAAGGTCTGGATTTCGGCGGCGGGGGCCATATCGTTGAAGCCGACGATTTTCTGCAGGCTGACGACGATCTCGTCGACGCGGTGGGCCTGGGTGGCGAGGCCTTGTCCGGCGGCGGCGCTTTCTTCGGCGGTGGCGGCGAGTTGTTGAGTGAGCTGCTCCATTTGGAGAACGGCTCGGGAGATTTGCGCGATGCCACGGGACTGCTCCTGGCTGCCGGCGTAGACCTCTTCGACGAGCGACTTGGCTTGGAGGGAGCTGTTGGTGAGTACGGTGATCGCGCGGGCCACTTCGTCGAGTTTGTCCTTGCCTTCCGAGGCGCGAGTAATGGACTCTTCGATAAGTTGGGTGGTGTCGCGGGCGGCTTGGGCCGAGCGTTGTGCGAGGTTGCGGACCTCATCGGCGACGACAGCGAAGCCCATGCCGGCCTCGCCGGCGCGGGCCGCTTCGACGGCTGCGTTGAGGGCGAGGATGTTGGTTTGGAAGGCGATGTCGTCGATGACCTTGATGATCTTCGAGATCTTGTTGGACGAAGTGGTGATCTCGTTCATCGAGTTGACCATCTGGGCGAGAGCCTGGTTAGCTTCGTGAATGGTAGCCGAGGCCTCGTTGGTTTTGCGGGTGGCGGATTCGGCGTTTTCGGCGTTGCGCTTGGTCATCGAGTGGATTTCTTCGGTGGAGGCCGAAGTTTCCTCGAGAGAGGCAGCCTGTTCGCTGGCGGCGTGGGAGACCGATTGGCTGGAGGCGGATACGCGTCCGGCGGTGTTGGCGAGACGTCGGGCGTTTTCGTTCAGGTCGGCGACCGACTGGCGGAGGACCGTTTGAATTTTGCGGACGCTGAACACGGCGGCCAGGCCGACGACGACGCTGAGAAGGCCGAGGGTTAACATGCTGAAGAAGCTGAGTGACCGTGCGGTTTCGGCTTCCTGGCCGACGGTGGTCAACTGCCGTGCCTGTTCGTCGACCAGATGGCGGCCGCGGTCGCCGAGTTGGCTGAGCTTGGGAAGTAGCTTTTCGTTCAGGGTCGCAATGGCGACGTCCATCTTCTGCTCATTCAGGGCCTTGACCACTTGGTCATGCAGGTCGAATGCGGCGTCGAAGTCAGCGGTCATGCCCTGGAGATCCTGCGCGGTGGTGCCGGTGCTAAGGCCCTTGAGTTCCTCAAGCGCCTTGCGGGCCTCCTGCTCCTTTGTGTTCAGCTTTTGACGAAGCTCCTCCACGTTCGATGTCTGCTGGAGCATCATCGCCATGGCGACACCGCGCTCCAGCGAATCAATTTCTCCAACGCGGGTGCTGATTAACCCGGCTAGCATCTGTTGACGAGCCAATTGATTGATGGCGCGATCAAGCTGGTTGCCCAGGTGACTGGTAACCCACGCTGCGCTGATGCCGAGAATGACGGCGAGACCGACGACAAGCGCGGTGGTGACGGACAGACGTTTTCCTGCAGACCATTGGGACATGCGATTCCTCTCCTCAATTAGATGACGGCAAATAGGGCGAACCTATTCCGGCTTGAACGTGAACTTCAGCTGCGTGACGGCCTCACTGGCGAAGGGGCTGAACTTCCATTCCTTGACGGCCTTAACGACCGGAGCTGTCAGCAGGGCATTGCCTGAAAGCACTTTGACGTTGTCGACGTCACCGGCCTTCGAAATGTTGACTTCTACCTCAACGTCGCCGGCGACACGCATCTGCTTGGCGATGGGGCTGTACGCGGGAGTCGGCCGCTTGACGGCGGCTTTGAGGGCCTCGGACATCGAGACCCGGAGTTCGGCTTGCGCCATGCTGCTGCTCAAAGCGATCAGCAGGCAAAGCGAGAGGACGGGGCGAAGCACTCGGGGCAGGGCAAGCGGGGTATGCGGTTCTGTGTAATTCATCGTGATTCCTTTTCTAAAGTTGTCCTGTTCAGGGGCTGGCTTACGGAGGAGGCATTCCTCCGGCGCTAAGGGGCATATCGGAGAGGACAGGGCCGGCTTTAGCGAGAATTCCGATTCATTTTTTTTCTCAGACTCGGGCTGAGCTACCGATATGGACCTCGATGGGCGAGAAACGCCCGAGCAAACTTCGCGAGGCTGACATGAACACATTGAGCGCGCAAACTACAGAGATTCGCGGCGGAATGCCGCCCGCGGCGCCGGGAGCCGCCCGGGGGCCGAGTAAGCATCTGATCTTCAGCCTGGGCAAAGAAGAGTTTGCCGTTCCGGTGGCCAAGGTGAAGGAGATTATCGGCATGTTAGAGGTGACCCCGGTGCCGCATACGGCCGAGTATGTCCGGGGAGTCATTAATCTACGGGGCAAGGTAGTCCCGGTGATCGATCTCCGGCTGAAGCTCGGGGTTCCGAGTGTGGAATATGACGAGCGCACTTGCATTGTCGTCGTGCAGCCGGAGATGGCCAAGAGCGTCTACCTGATCGGCGTGATCGTTGATGGAGTAAGCGAAGTGATGCCGGTGCAGAGCTCCGATATCGAAAAGACGGAAACGTTCAGTCACGGACTGATCTCGTCGGGCTACGTCCAGGGCGTCGCCAAGATTCGCGGCAAGGTCAAGATCCTGCTCGACCTGGACTGTGTGCTCTCGCAGGCCGACCTGCAGCAGCTGCTCTAAATGCCGTGCCTGCGATGCTCTGGCCGAATGACAAGGACTACAAGGAGCGCCCGTGTCTCTAGAAGCTGATCTCCTCACTTGGATTGACTCTCTCATCGTCGAAACCCTCGCCTTCTCTCCCGAAGAAGGGCTGCCGGGAGGGGCCCGGATGGCGACCCTGGCAGGCTTGTGCGCCCGTATCGCGCCGGCCGCCACCGAACTGGGTATGGCTGAAACAGCTGCCTGCGCCCAAGCGCTCGCCCGCCAGATCGCATCGCCCGGACCCGGCTTCAGCGCGCTGCTCGAAGAGCAGATTGAGTTGATGCAGATGAGCGCCGACAGCGAACTCGCCGTCCGTCTGTCCCGGCAGCGTGTGGCCGCGGGCGGATCGGCGGAGGTATTCCAGGACCTGTCGTTGATCGGCGACTTCATCAGCGAAGCGCGCGAACATCTGGAAACGATCGAGCAGGAGTTGTTGTTGCTCGAGCAGTCGCCCCAGAACGCGGAACCGATCCACGCGATCTTCCGAAGCTTTCACACCATCAAGGGCCTAGCGGGCATCTTCAACCTGACCTCTACCCGCGACCTCGCCCATGAGGTGGAGACGCTGCTCGATCTGGTCCGCAACG
>JBBQRA010000127.1:0-17550 GCA_038215275.1 Bryobacterales bacterium
GGAGGCGGTAAGCAAGTCCTCTGTTTCTTGACGAAGCCGAACACTTGTTCCACAATCAAAACACCAGCGTCGCTTCGCTCCGATTGCTGTTCGACTTCAGCCCGGAATCGTGTTCGCCTTGCCACCGGAATGCTGTTCGACGTCACACCGGAATGCTGTTCGCTTTGCCTCCGGAATGCTGTTCGACTTCGTCGGAATCGCCACTCTGCTTCAGCTTTTCCACCTCGCTCGCCAAATCGAACGTCGCCGCCTTCGAAACCGGCCCCCGGTGCCCCAACACCGTTCTCCTTTCCGGATCAATTGTCAATAATCCCTGGCAGCAAGGGCAGGTTACATCAAACGGGTCCAGCATGTCTTCAGCTTAACCGAAACTCAGGTATTTTCCCGAACACCCCTTGAAAATCCCTCGGCTCTCTAAAGCTCACCCCTACTCCCGCCGATAACCTCCATATGAGTCCGGAGTCTGTTCCTAATTCAACCTGCGCACCGGTTCTCCTGAGGAGGCACACCTGATGTTGAGTGGCATCGTCATCAGTCCCGATCGGGAACTGGCCGACCAACTCGAAGACCTTCTCGCGCAGGTCGGCTTGGTCGCCGTAAGCCGTACCCTCGACCGCTACCCCAATGCAGTCGATCTCCAACGGACTCTCCGTGCTCACGCGCCCCAAGTCGTCTTCCTTAGTTTGGCATCCGTCGAAGACGCCATCGCTACAGCCCAAGCGGCTGAGGCGGCGTCTCCCGGCATTCAGGTCATCACGATCAATCACATGACCAATCCGCAAGCACTCCTTGAGCTGATGCGGGTCGGCATCCGGGAGTTTCTGGGAGCCCCCTTTAAGACCGATGAACTCATCGAGTCTGTCGGACGGATCAGTGAGAACATTCAGCGAAACCCAATCGCCTCCTTTGAGTCCGACTACATCTACTCCTTCCTGCCCGCAAAGCCCGGTGTGGGTGCCTCCACCATCGCTATGAACGTCTCCGCCGCAGCCGCCAAGCTGGGCAATTGCAAAACGGTACTTGTTGACCTCGACCTGAACTCCGGCATGCAGCGCTTCATGCTGAAGCTCGACAACGAATTCTGCATCACTGACGCCGCGGAAAACTCTTTCAAGATGGACGAGAATCTCTGGCCGCAACTCGTCACCTCCATTGGAGATCTCGACGTCCTCCACTCCGGACGTCTCAATCCCGGCCATCGCATTGAACCCTCTCAAATGCGCCATCTGGTCGAGTTCATGCGCCGTTACTACCGGCTTATCGCGATCGACCTGTCCGGCAACATGGAAAAGTACTCGATCGAGATCATGGAAGAGTCGCGCCGGATCTTCCTCGTCACCACTGCCGAAATTTCCTCGCTCCATCTCGCCCGCGAGCGCTACAACTATTTGAAGACGCTCGACCTGGGCGACCGGATCGAACTCGTCCTAAATCGCAGTCACAAGCGCTCCGCTATCGACACCAAGCAAATCGAAGACCTGCTCGGGCTGCCGGTCAAAGTGGCATTGCCTAATGATTATCAGGGAGTGAGTCGTGCTCTCACGGTAGGCAAGCCTGTCGATTCCAACTCCGACCTCGGCCGCGAGTTCAAAAAGCTGGCCTACGCCCTCGTTGAACGCGACCCCGCGCAAGAAACCGCCAAGACAAAGCAAAAGCAGAGCGCCCTTAGTGGCATTCTGTCTATCCTGCCTGGCAAAGGTTCACTGTTCTCCGAGAAGAAATCGACCGCCTGACCGGTAAGCCACAAAGCCATGAAATTGGGCCAAGGGGGAGGCCGCGCAGACTCTGTGCTGGCCATCCCTCGGTCGGACTCCGCACCTGTCTGGTTCTCGACGTTCTTTGGCAAGAGCCTCGACCCCAGCCGATCCACCTGTGCCAATTAGACCTGTATCCGGCGAGGCGGCAGCCGCATCGACAAGAACAAGACGGACTCTCCCAAGCTGGCGAATCCGGCCTGAGCCCTTCCCAAGGTGAAGGCCTGCAAGAGTAAGACCCAGCCCTTAGAATCTAGAAAATGAAAGCCAACCCGCCCCGCAAGGCCCGCGGCGTCGGCATCAACAAGATCCCCCGGCCTTGCCCTCCCTGCAACCGTTGATACCCGTTCGAAAGCGCGTTTCGCAGTTCCACAATCGCCTCCAACCGTCCAGACCACAACCCCAAACCCGGGAGAGGCTGCCGTACCTGAATATTTAAGCCCAACTCCGGCGAAAAACCCTGCGTTAAATGCCGATGCATCGGTAAGGAACTGTCGCCGTCCGTATGCAGGTAGCTCACCATGAACCGCGTCGACGTCCCCGGAGATACACCCGCAGCACGCACGGCAATCCAATTGCGCTGCACCTGCCGTAGGACCCGCCGAACATCCGCGGCCGACGCCACCAGCATCGCCGCACCATTGGCCTCCAACGTTCCCGCATTCCCCACCGCCACCGAGGTGCTCCAATTGCTTGTCCACTGCCGCGTCGCCGAAACCATAGCTCCACGCCGCTGGTAGCTCCCAACGTTCAGTACGGCACCGCTCGAGAACGGATCCGGCAGCACTTCCGCTCGGTCCAAAACCTCGGTCGCGCCCAACGCAAGCATCGTCCCGTTAGCCACCCGTTCTTCAAAGACCGCCGCGGTAAATTCGGTATCCGAACCCAGCTTCCTCCGGTACGCCAACTCAAAATTCCCAGTCCGCTGCACGTGCACACGACCATCCCGCAGCGAAACGCGCGGAAAAGCACTTACCGTTCCGACATCCTGACCCAACTGCGTTTCATTAGCCCCACTCTGCAACCGGAAAATTTCCTCCGGAGGTGCGCCGCTCGAAAAAGCAGCCTTTACGTCATCATTCCTGCTGATCTTATATGTCAACCGCGCAAAAGGACTCATTACGTTCAGGCGGTCGTAGAACGTCACCGACTCTAATTGCGTTCCGTACAAAAAATCCAGCCGGTCGCCAAATGAAATCCGATCCAACACCGCCGTTGACAGCGTCCGCACTGGAGGCGCCTGCGCACCCTGCCCCACCACAAACAATTGCCGCACCGTCAAAAGCACTTCCGGCGAAAATCCGCCGTTCAACACAGAGTTCTCCGCCGACCGGCTCAGCCGCGTCCGCAGCGACGCCGCCGGCGCTCCGCCCCGCGAAGCATAGCCAAGATTTCCCGTCACTTGCAGTTCATGAGTACTCAATACGGAGGTTGCTACTGCAAACGCTGTCCCTAGATCCGGCTGTCCGCCGAACTCCCCATTGGAACTATCCCCCGCCTGCACCCGAACAACGCCCCGCGTATCGCCAAACACCGACGTTGTATTTCGATCCTGCTCCGGCAGGAATCGCAACACCGGTCGCGTCGACATGGTGCTCCGCAATACCCATTTCCAGTCGTCCGAGATCAGATTCGCCGGAGATGGTGACGAGTAGACCAGTTCTACCGAGCTCATCAAACTGGCCAGATTGATGGCCAGGAAACTCCGCATCCCGGGCTGAATCATGATGTTCTGCCGCACTGCCGGCAAGAAAGCCGGAAGACTCACCCGGACACTGTAGGAATCCGGCGGCAGAAAATCGAATCCGAACCTGCCTTTCTCGTTCGTTAATACCTTCTGAACGAGCTTATCAAAGCCATTGAACAGGTGGACCGCCGCACCCAGTTGTCCGCTGCCCGAGGCATCCGAGACCACCCCGACAATCGTCCCATGCAGCTGTCCCACCGGATCGCCTGCCGCCGCACAGACCCCTCCCGCCGCTCCCCAAAGGAGCGCCATCGCGGCGAGCTGAGAACAGCTCAATCTCATGGAATCTAAAAGAATTACTAAGTTACCGTGAACTTCGTGACAGAAGGAAGGGTTAGGTTCCGGACCTTGTCCGTAACTTTCATACGCAATTCATATTTGCCCGGCTCAAACGAGTTGAGAGGCAGAACTTTTTCAATCGTGACTTCAGTCGCGCTGTTCGAGTTCGTCAGCTCTTCACTAAACTCAAAGATTTTGGCGTCCGATCCCGCCTTCACAACTTCATATTGCACCTGCGCGTTCGGCTTCCGTGTCTTTTCGTCGGGCTCAAAGTTGTAGAACTTCACGTAGATGCCCATCTTCTCGTTGCGCCCAAAACTCTCGGTCACCCGTGGCCGAACCTTGGTCGTACCGATCACGAACTGCCCATTACCAATCGACCGGGTTGGCACTTTCTCAATCAGATCCGCCAGCACCACGCTGGACATGCCAAAAACATCATCCTCGAGACGAGGCACATTCAAGGCCATCTCGTAGTTGTTCATATTGCCGCCATAGACATCTTTGGCCACAATGTTGATGCGGTACGTCCCCGGAGGAAGAGGTATCGACTTCTGGTACACCGACGCGCCCTTCGAGGCTGCCTCCAGCATGTCTGATGGAACCTCCATCGTCACGACGTCTTCGAACACGTTTACGACACGCCGCGACATCGACGTGATCCGTGCATAGAGGTTTACGGCCGACTTCGCAATCCCATCTTTATCTTGGAATTGCAGGTCCTTCTTCTCGAGCAGAATGGTCACGTTCGTCTGCACCGTGCTCGACGTCATTCTCATGAAATCGGCCCGCACCCGCATCGGCAACAGGTTGAACTTGACGGTCGAATTCACCGCCGCTTCCAAGTCCTTAAACTTGACTGCCGGCGCCTTCTGCAATTGCGAGAACTGCCGCAGCCGCTCAAACTGGTTCATCCGCTGCGGCAATGGTTGCGTGCCCGTACCCAGCCGCGTTCCGTCCGTCCGGCTAAACCGGTCGGCCTTCGACGACATCCCCATCTGCTCCATCAGCGTCAAACCCGCATTCGGCACATACAACAGTGCGTCTTTCTCCGACGGGTCCATCGTCATCCGGTACTCGCCCGTCATCGTCGGATCAACAAACTCGATCATGATGTCGGAGCCAATGTCCTGAATCCACCGGTACCGCCACTTTTCAAACGGGAACGTCGACGTCGTGCCACCGCCCTCTTCAAACGGGCGCTCATAGGTACCGCCCGAAGGATGCGATTCGATTTCGTCCGGCGGACCAAAGGTAATATAGATCCGGCCCCGGTCCGTCTTCCATCCGGGAATACCCGACGCATAGCGCTCATTCGTGTACGCAATCCGGCGGTAGTGCTCTTCTTTAAATTCGTTTTCCTGCGAATCCGGTGAAGGATCGCGCCGCAGCCAGAACTGTTCGATGAACTGCTCGCGCTCTTCGTCCGTAGCCAACCGCTTAAACGCAGTCCGCTCTTCGTCCGTAATGATATAGAGCACATCCTCGGATAACCACTTCCGGTACGGCCCCTCCAACTCCTTCCGCAGCTTCTCTTCCTGCTTACGCTTCTGTCTCTCCGACAGCGGTTTCGCCACGGTCTCCCGCGCCCCTTCGGGCTGCTTGCCTTTCTTGTCGGCCGTATGCGCTGCCGGCGGAATCAGCAGGGCTCCGCAGGCCGCGGCAGCAATTAAGAGATTGCGATGGAGTTTCATACAGCTACCTAGATTCTAAGGAGATCATTTCAGGAGGTCAAGGCTCGTGATCGTAAACACTACTCACTACTCAGTTCACAGTACCCACTCGCATAATACAGCAAAGGAGGCCCGTCGTGATGCCGCGCCGCCACCACCTCACCCAGAAACACCAGGTGGTCCCCCGCCTCCCACACCGCGCGCCGCTCACATTCGAACTGCGCCAGCGCCCCGTCCAGCAGCGGAATCTGGCCGACTCCCTGTCGCCATTCCACCCCGCTGAACCGGTCCTGCCCTCTCGCCGCAAAGCGCATCGACAACTCTTTCTGCTCCACGCTGAGCACGTTAATTCCAAAATGCTCCGCCGCAGAAAAATGGGGCAGCACGTTCGCCCGCCGGTCGATGCAGATCAATACCATCGCCGGTTCCACCGAAACACTCGTAAAGGAGTTGGCCGTGAACCCCTGCGGTGTGCCATCCGCCCCCATCGCGGTGGCAATCGTAATGCCGGTGGCGAACCGGGAACACGCCCGGCGAAACGAGAGGGAATCAACAATGCTTGACATGGCCCTAAACCTAATCTTATCATGGAGTTTCAGATAGAAGGCGCCCGGGAGACGATTCCGATGATCAAGCTCGACATTATTAACGAAGTAGTGAACCGCACGGGCATCACCAAGACGAAAGCCGAAATGGCCGTCGAAACCGTGTTCGAGACCATGAAGAAGGCCCTCGCCGACGGCCAACGCATCGAACTGCGCGGCTTCGGCATCTTTAACGTCCGGCCCCGCAAAACCGGCATCGGTCGCAACCCGCGTACGGGCGCCGAAGTCGCTATCCCCCCCGGCAAAGCCGTGCGCTTTAAGCCCGGCAAAGAACTGCAGCAACTCCAGTAGTAAGGATTCCGGCACGCCGCCATGTCTTACGGCTTCGGGCGCCACGCCGCCCACCCGCCCCGGCTTTGGCTCCATGCCCTTCTTCTCCTTTTAACACTTCTCACCACCACCATCGTCGGTGCCCGCTTAGCCGCCAACTTCGAACAAAACCTACCCGCCTTTCAGTTCGACGAGGATTTTAACTTCCTCTTCACCCTCTGGCAACAGCCCCTCCTCCTCGCCACGGGTCTCCCCTTCTCCCTCACCCTCCTCACCATCCTCCTCGCCCACGAGTTCGGCCATTACTTCACCTGCCTCTACCACCGCGTCGATGCCTCCCTGCCCTACTTCCTCCCCGCCCCCACCCTCATCGGAACCTTCGGCGCCTTCATCCGCATCCGCGCACCCATTTTCTCCCGCCGCGATCTTTTTGATGTCGGCGTCGCCGGCCCCCTCGCCGGATTCGTCTTTCTGCTGCCCGCCCTCGGTATCGGCCTCGCTCTCAGCAAGGTCATCCCGGGTATCGCCAACCAAGGCGACCTCACATTCGGCAACCCGCCGCTCCTCTGGCTCGCCATCCAAGCCGTTTTCCCCGGCGTCGCCCCCTCTGACGTCTATCTCCATCCGATAGCCCGCGCCGCCTGGATCGGCCTGTTCGCCACCGCGCTCAATCTCCTTCCCATTGGTCAACTCGACGGCGGCCACATTCTCTACGCCTTCACCGGTCCCCTCCACCGCCGCCTCTCCCAGGTCTTCGCCGTCGCCCTCATCCCCCTTGGCTATTTTTATTGGACCGGCTGGATCCTCTGGGCTGTCTTCTTCTTGATCACCGGACTCCGGCGTCCTGCCATCATCGATGAGTCCCCCGTCGGCACGGGCCGCCTCCGCCTTGCCCTCCTCGCCGCCGCTATCTTCCTCCTGTCGTTCACCCCGGATCCCATCCAAACCGCCATGGCACTCTAGAGGAATACGGCGGATGAAGATTTCAGCCACTATCATCACCTACAACGAAGAGCGCAACATCGCCCGTGCCATCGAAAGCCTCCGCTGCGTCGACGAAATCCTCGTCGTCGACTCCGGCTCCACCGACCGCACCGTCGAAATCGCCACCAAACTCGGTGCCCGCGTCATCGACCGCGTTTGGGCCGGTTACTCCAGCCAAAAGAACTGGGCTGCCGACCAAGCCGCGCACGACTGGATCCTGTCCATCGACGCGGACGAGGCCCTCTCCGAACTTCTCGAGGCCGAAATCTGGCAACTCAAGAAAAACGGCCCCGCCCACCACGCCTACACCATGCCCCGCCTCGCGCAGTATCTCGGCAAGTGGATCCTCCACTCCGGCTGGTACCCCGACCGCAAGGTACGCCTCTATAACCGCCGCCACGCCGCCTGGACTGGGGACTTCGTGCACGAATCCCTTACCGTTGAAGGACCCACCGGCACTCTCGACGCCACCCTCCTTCACTTCACTTGCGACTCCCTCAGCGAACACCTCCGTACCCTTGACCGCTACACCACCCTCGCCGCCGAACAAATCGTCGAGCAAAAGAAGCCCATCACTATCTACCATCTCTTCTTTAAACCCTGGTGGGAGTTTTTCCGCACCTACTTCCTGAAACGTGGCTTTCTCGACGGCCTGGAAGGTCTCGCGATCGCTTGGCTCGGGGCCATCTATCAGTTCCTCAAATACGCCAAAGCCCGCTACATGCAGCCTGGCCGCGACTAACGTCCGGTGATAGACTGACGGTGTCGTATGTATACCCGTCGAACATTCACCACCTCCCTGCTGGCCGCCAGTGCTTTCGCCGCCAAGCCCACCGGCGTCATCATGGGCGCCCAGACTTACTCCCTCCGCGATCGCGATGCCGATAAGGCCATCCTCGCCCTCAACGAACTCCAGATCAACACCGTCGAAATGTGGTCCGGCCACGCCGAACCCTTCTCCGGCAAGGTCGACCGTGAAGAAGTCCGCAAATGGCGGCTCTCGGTCCCGCTGACTCACTTCACGGACATCCGGAAGAAGTTCAACGATAAAGGCATCACCATCCACGCCTACAACTACTCCTTCCGCGAGGATTTCACCGATCCCGAGATCGCGCGCGGCTTCGAATTCGCCAACGCCCTCGGCGCTAAGATCATCACCGCCTCCTCCAACGTCACCACCGCGAAGCGGGTCGATCCCTTCGCCAAAAAAGCAAAAATTCGCGTCGGCATGCACAATCACTCCCGCGTCGTCGCCAACGAGTTCGCCACCCCGGAGAACTTTCTCGACGCCATGAACGGCATGAGCAAGTTCATCTGCATCAATCTCGACATTGGCCACTTCACCGCCGCCAACTTCGACCCGGTCGACTTCCTCAGCAAGTGGCACAAACGCATCGTCACCCTCCACATCAAGGACCGCCGCAAGAACCAAGGGCCCAACGTGGTGTTCGGCGAAGGGGATACCCCCATCAAGGCCACCCTCCAGTGGCTAAAGCAAAACAACTCCTCCATCCCCGCAAATATCGAGTACGAATATCGCGGAGCCGACACCGTCGCTGAAATGCGGCGCTGCATCGAGTACATGCGCCAAGTCGTAGCGTAGACCGCCCCTCTCTCAAGTACTAGAAAAATAGGGGAAAACGAGGCTGAAACTCCTCATTTTCCTCGTATTACGTTCCAATCACCAGTACCGGACGCACCTTAGTTCCCCCAACCAGTACCTTGGTTTGCCACCCGGGAAAAACGCTGAGTCGAATTCGGTTTTGAACTAGGTATTCCTTCTGATTTCTGACTCCCCTCCCCAATGTTAACTTACTAACAGCAACTGACAAATATAAACAAGTTGCAGGGAGAGGAAAACACTACTATGAATCGCATCAAGAATTTCATCCTGAAAATTCAGATCCTGAAGGACACCAAGGGCCAGGACCTTATCGAATACGCGTTGATGGCGGGCTTCGTCGCCGTCGCCGCCGGCGCCATCATGCCCGGTGTCTCCACCTCGATCAGCACGATCTTCTCGAAGGTCGCTTCTACAATGACAGTGGCCGCCACCCAGGGCAGCTAGTCCGCCACCTATTAACGCAACCACCAGCCACTGGCCGAAGGTTTTCTTCCTTCGGCCAGTGGCTTTTTCATTTCTTATCACCCGCTTAAGGTCATTATCAAATAAGAATCAGGCATAGTACTGATTCAAAAGTGCTGGTACGAAAGGCATACTCAGGGTATCCCAACCTCCTCTGGAGAAACAAACTATGAACACCCTCTATTCCTTCGCCACTCGCCTTCTCCGTGATCTCACGGGCGAGGACCTGATAGAATATGCATTGATGGCCGGCTTCGTCGCGGTCGCCGCTGGCGCCATCATGCCTGGCGTCTCCACCTCGATCAGCACGATCTTCTCGAAGGTCGCTTCTACAATGACAGTGGCCGCCACCCAGGGCAACTAGTTCACCACCCACTAACACAGGCACCAACGAAAGGCTGATGGATTCCCTTCATCGGCCTTTCGTTCTTCCGGCAGGCCCGTCTACTTCTCCGCCCGCAATCGGTAGAGATCTACCCCACCCCAATTCCGCACCCGCTGCCAAGATTCGTCCGCCCGCAGTTCCGCCAGCAACCGCTCGTGCATCTCCGAATCCATATCCCTGCTGAAGTCACTCTCCCGCAACAAAAACCACTTCACCCCCTGCTGTCGGGCATACCCAGCCGCATCCCGAAACGCAGCTCGTCTCGCCTCCCAATCCTCCCGGTACCAGTTCAATGTCGGCACCAACAAGCTCACGCTCGGCCGCCCCGTCGCCAGATAGAAAAGCGTGTCGTCCTCTGTCAACACGGCGTCGCTCCCTTCCCGCAACTCCGCGAACACGGGCGCCAGACGCCGCAGGTCCCGCCGGTGGCCATCCATGAACTCCGGTAACAGTTGGGTCAACACCCGTACCTGGCCCTCCACCGCCAGCCCAGCCACCAGCAACCCAATCCCCGACAGCACCCACGCCGCCCGCCGCTGCCCGGCATCCGATCCGCGCCGCAACTCCGCCACTCGCCGCCCCAACCTTCCGAACTCCGCCGTCCAACCCACCAACAATAAAGGCAGAAGCGGCAACACAAACCGTTCGTTTGGAGCAAAGTGCCACACCACCAACTGGCCAGCGTAGAACAACCCAAACCAAGCATACCCCCGCACCGTCTCGTTTCCCTCGCGCACCAACCGCCACAACCCGATCAACCCCGCCACCGCCATCACCTGTGCCAAAATCTTCTCCCCCAAGCCCCCGCCGGCCTTGGGGATCACATAGGACCCCAAGCCCTGCATTAAGCCATCGAGGTTCTTCCAGAGAAAAAGCTGGGCCTCTGCGAGACGAAAATTGAGCAGATGATAGCCGATGTAGTTTGTGTAGTACAACGTGACAATGTCATTGCCCTCCGGCATATTCCACCTTGCCCACGACATCCAACCCACCATCACCGGCAACATCGCCGCCCCGAATAACGCCGCCCCTCGCCGATCTCGCCGCCAGAGTAGCCACAAGATCCCGGCAGGCAACAACGCAATGCCCGCCGTCCGCCACAAGTACGCCACCCCCGCCAATCCCCCCGCCCAACCGGGCCTTCCTCGCTCCAACAGCAGCCAAGCTCCTAATACCAGAGCCGTAAACGAAACCTCCGTAAACATGCTGATACTGAACAGCACCAGGTACGGATTCACCATCACCAATGCCGTCAGCCCGTCCCGCCACCGTCCCGTGATCCCAGCCCGGCCGAGCCAAACCCACAACAACCCTGCCATTACGGGCAACCAAACCACACATAAACCGGTCGCCCACCGCAAATTGCCCGGAAACTCCCCTCCAAACAGCCACGCCGCCGCCAGCCACGCTGGAAATCCCGGCGGATACTTCGTCTGTGCCGGCTGGCCAGGCAGGTTCAGAATCTTATACCCCTGCCCCGACGCCAGCGACTTCGCACCAATAAAATACAGCCCGTCGTCCTGATACTCTGTCGCATGGGGCATATCGCCCCACGCGCCCAAAATCAGCACCCAGGCCAACCCCACCAGCAGAGCCAATCCGGCCCGGAACCTCATCCGCCTAGTGACGCGCCGCCGCCAACTCCTCGGCCGCAAACAACGAAGTCAGGAAATTGCCCTGCGGGTCGAGTTCAATCGTTTCCGGATCGCTGATTACCTCAAGAATCGAATTCTTGGCAATCTCCGGCAGCAGGTTTTCACTCAGCGCAAGAGGAGTGAGTTCCATCGTATTCTTGATCCATCCCAGAGTAACTGCGCTCTCATCCAACTTACCCACCGTCGGCCATAGAGTCCGCAAGCATTCAAAGTCGCTGCCAAAGTGAATCGGCGTCCGGATCGCCCCCGGCGTCGAGGCCGTCAGCGAGTTAATCCGCGTCGGCGTCCAATCCACTTTCGCAAGTAACCGATCGTGGATCAGGTCGGCCATGCCAAGACCCACGGCGTTCCCATAGCTCTTGCTAGAAAGGTCCCGGAGATACAACCGTTCAAACCGGGGTCCCGGCCAAGGATTCGCCTCTCCGTTCACGCTCCGGTTTACTACTTTCGTATCCATTCCGGCCCCGGAAATCGTCTTCCCAATCTCGTCCAACATGAGAATATCGAGGTCGAACGGCACCCGGGCCATCCAACTCTTTACCAACGCCAGCAACTCTTCCTCGCGCTTCTCCATCGTCTCCACCGGCACCGCTTCAACATGCGCCGTGTGGTGATAGGCGTCTTCGAGAATAGCCAGTCCACCTAGAATTTTTCCCGACGCCAGCACCTGACGGCCTACACTCCGGATCACGTGCCCCAATCCTAACTTATACGCGTAGGTATGATAGCGCTGTGCCCCGGCAAACTTACCCAGCCCGATAGCCATCATTTTGAAGAGGCCGCTCTCAATCTCGCCCGCGAAATCGGTATGCCATTTCACACGGCCGACTAACATCACGCCATCGGCGTCATACGCCTGTTTGTCCAGAAACGCTTCAATTCCATTGGCGTCGCGCCCCAGCGAGACCACCTCAAGCTGGCTGATCACCGGGCACCCCATGGTCTCCTCGGTGATCTTGTAATTGGCAAGCACATGCGACTGCCCTTCGGCCGTCGCCGCGCCATGGCTCCCCATCGCCGGGAAGATAAAGGGCTTGCAGCCCGCCTCCTGCCAGTAGGTCACCACCGCCTTCGCGATCTGGTCAATATTGGTTATCCCCCGGCTCCCAACCCCGATCGCTACCCGGGCGCCCGGCGCCAGGCGACCGGCCATCCCAGCACTCCGCAGCGCCTCGGCCACCGAGCCCGGCACATCGGCCAGCGCGCGATTAGGAAAATTCTGTTTTACCCGTACAATTCGGGGCAGTTGAAATGTGGTCTCCGGCATTAGGCGCAGTATATCAATTCAAGGTTGAATTGCGAAGGCAAAGCCGACGCGCGGCGGCTCCGCGATCGCCCCCGCCATTCCTATGTCACCTCAGCCGAACAGCTTCTCCTCGACCTCTTCCGGCTTGCATTGCACCCCAACATAGAACTGCCCGAATTTGGCGTACACCGCGCTTACCTCATCGAAACGCATCTCGTAGATCAACTTCTTGAACACAACCGGATCCTCAGCAAACAGGTCCACGCCCCACTCCCAATCGTCAAAGCCAATCGAACCCGTAATGATCTGCTTCACCGTCCCCGCATATCGCCGCCCCACCATTCCGTGCTCGTGCATCATCCGCGCCCGCTCTTCAATCGGCACCGTGTACCAGTTCTTCTCCTCCCCGCGCAACCGGTCCATTGGATAAAAACAAACATACTTGGTGTCAGGAATCGCGGGGTACAACCGCGGCGCCATCGCCTCGGCCTGACGATCCAGCGTCTCTTGCACGGCCGCCTGCCAAGCCTCCGAATTCCGCTCTAGCCCCTTTTCATCGAGCGTCCTGAACGTCTTTACCGACGATTCGTAGAGCCCCAACTCCACTACCGACGTGTAGTCGGCGACTGGCGTCAGATATCCGGATAAAGAACTCCCCAAGAAATCTCGCTGCGCCTCCTGCAGAGCCTCTAGCGACGCCCGGAAAAAGATCAGCATCAGGTCGCCTTTGCCAACCATCGCGAAGGCCGCCGTCTGGCCGTCCACATTGCTCTGCGCATATCGCAAATCCGCGGCAAACTCCCGCAGAACATCTCGGCGCCTCAAGCTATCGAGCGCGTTCCAACGAGGCCGGTCGAGCCGGTACATCAGGTGCAACACCCATGCGCCCTCAATCGTCAGCGGAACCGCCGGCAGTGCGGTCGGAAGAAAATTCGGAATTTGTTCAGACATAGGTCTACTCTCTCTACTCTAAACCGTCGATTAACCACTGTTGCAGGGCGTGTCTTTCCGGCCTAAGGTCTTTTCCTTATGCAGAAAGTACCGCCTCCGGTCGAAAGACCCTGTAGGACAACGTGTAATGAAATTTTTTGCCGGTTCGCGCCTCTTCATCCTGGCCTTCCTCACCGCCCTCCTCGCTGGAAGCGGCTGGTCGCAGACTGCTTCGCAGGTGCGGATCTTCGCCGATCCTCCCGACGCCTACTTCCTCGTCGACGGCGTCCGCTACCGCGGCTCGCAGTCGTTTGTGTGGACCACCGGCAGCAAACATACCCTCGAAGCCGACGGTCTATTCCAAACCGGCACCGTCGATACTCGCTTCACATTCAGCAACTGGGAGGACAACCGCGGTCTCATCGGCGACGCTGGCGCCCCCGTCCAAACGGTCACGGCCAATCCCGCCATCTCTTTCTTCAAAATCACGTACACGCGCGAATTCCGGCTACAGTTCATTTTCTACTCTGCCCCTGGCGTTGCAAGTGGTGTCGGCTGCGGCGATTCTGGCGCCGGAGCCTTGCAGTTCCCCGGCAAGGTCTACATCAACGGCACCTGCTTCCAGTCGTCCCACTCGAGCTACTATACCGTTGGCCAGGCCTTGAACCTAGCCGCGGTCCCGAATCCCGGGTTCGTTTTCACCGGCTGGCTCGTCAACGGCAATCCTCCCGGCGACGTGTTCCTGCGGACCTATACTGTCCGCGGCCCGGCCGTCATCGCCCCTCAGTTTGCACCCGCAAAGCGCGTGCTCTTTTACACTGACCCCGAGGAACTCCAAGTTTCCATTGACCGGACTCCCTTCAACACCGGCACGCGGTTAGACGACTTAGACCGCACCAATCCTGGCCTCCGCGAACTCGCCGTCGGCGCCCGTCACGTTCTTAGCGCCCCCAGTCCCCAGCAGGACCGACAAGGCCGCTTCTGGATCTTCGATTCGTTTGACACCCCTCTCGGCCCAGGCGGCCTTTATGAGGTTGTCAATGCCAATATCATGCAGACCCTGACGGCCAAGTTTGTTCGGGCCGCGTCGGTTTCGTTTCTCACCCAGCCTGTCGGACTCCGACTCTCCGTCAACGGGCGTGAGAACTGGCCCTCTTACAATTTCGTCTGGGCGGTCGGCAGCGCCAATACGGTCACCGCCCCTGCCATCACCACCGATAGCCGCGGTCGAAAGTACCGTTTCCTCAACTGGTCCAACGGGGGGGCGGCTACTCAAGACATCACCACCCCGGCCGAAACCGTCACGGGCGGCTTCCGTCTCATCGCCAACTACGAACTTATGCCCCGGGTGATTATCTCCACGAATCAACCCGCCGGACAATTGCTCGTCAATGGCCAACCCTGTGCCATGCCCTGCACCCTCGAAGGCGCTAACGGAACCACCGCTTCGCTCGATGCCTCTGCGCTTGTCGAGTTCGGAGCCGAATCCCGCGCCGAGTTCTCCGGCTGGTCCGACGCAGCCGATCGCTCCCGTACCCTCACCTTCTCCGGTGACGAGCATCGCATCAGGCTCAATTACCGCACTGCAAATACCCTCCGCGCCGTCTCCGACCCCGCCGACGGCGTGGACTTTGCCTTCGATCCGCCCTCCGCCGACGGCTTCTATCCGTCCGATGCCACCGTCCGCGTCACCGCCACCGCCCGCGAAGGCTTCCGCTTCCGCCGCTGGGGCGGCGACCTTGAGGGCACCTCCAACACCAGCTTCGTATCGCTGGGCACCCCTCGCCTCGTCCGAGCGCTCCTCGACAAGATCCCTACCATCCCCACTGCCGGCATTCGCAACGCCGCCGGCGAAACCCCTGAACTGGTCATCGCCCCCGGCAGCATCATTTCTGTCTTCGGCAGCCTGCTCGCCCCAGGCTATGCCGCCGCCCCGGCTGGCCCCCTGTCCCAAACCCTTGCCGGAACCGTCGTCCAATGGAACAACCGTCTCCTGCCGCTGCTATTCGTCTCTCCGGATCAGATCAACGCTCAGGTGCCCTCGGACCTAACGGAAGGAGAGCAAACTCTCGCCGTTCGCACCGGCAATCAACCGGCCATCCAAGGGAAGATCCAAGTTGTCCGCAACGCCCCTGGCCTGTTCGGCTTCACTCTCGAAGAAAAGTTCTACCTCGCCGCCACGCACGAAGATGGAAGCCTCGTCTCGCCGGACCAACCGGCCCGCCGCGGCGAAACGATTACGATCCTCGGCACCGGTTTCGGCCCCTATCGACGCCCGCTCCTGGACGGCTTCCCCGCCCCGCTCGCCCCACCGAATCCGCTGGTGGACCCGGTCGAAATCCGGCTGGGCGGGCGCACCCTCACCCCGGAAAGCGCCATCGCGAGTCCCGGTCAGGTCGGCTTGGTCGCCCTCCAACTCGTCATCCCGGAGGACCTCGCCCCAGCTAGCGAACTCTTGGTCACCGCCATCGTCAACGGACGTAGTTCCAATTCGACCCTGCTGCCCCTGCGCTAAATCAATGAAAACGCTCCTGCCGCTCTGCCGAATTCTGCCGCTGCTCGCGCTGCCGCTCGTCGCCGCCCCGGAACTCGAAACCAGGCCGGAACCCTCAGCTTGGCGTTTTGCTCATCCCGACGCCCAGATCCTCGCCGGTGCCGACCTGTTCCGACTCGGCCAGTCTCCACTCGGCGAGAAGCTTCGTCAGCGCTTCCTCGCCGCGATGGGGCCGGAACTGTCGCGTCACGTTCAACGCCTGCTCGTCTCCACCGCCTTCTCTCCCGACGGCAGCGCCGATTCTATTCTCATTCTCTCGGGCCCTCTCAACGCCGCCCGCATCAGGCAGATGGCCGCTCAGGGCCAGGCGCCCATCAAGAATTACAAAGGCGTCCAAGTGATACTCCCGCCCAGCGGCTCCCCTGAGGAGACCCACTTCGCGATCGTTGACTCTCAAACCGCTCTTCTCGGAACCCGCCTCGGTGTGGCCGGGGCCATCGACCGCAGCTTCCGAACCCCACGCCCCCATGGCGAAACGAACCCACTCTTCTCTCGCGCCCTCGATTTGGGTAGCGAGGCCGAAGTCTGGGTCCTCACCGACGAACTCCCCTCCGGCTTGGGCCCCGCATCCTGGGACTCAAAAGCGGGACTAGAACTCGTGCTCACCGTCAAGCAGGACGCCGGTCTCGCTATCGGCCTCGCCCTCCCCGACCCCTCCCAGGTCGATGCCGCCCTGCAAGCACTCGAAACCGACCGCTTCGCCAAGCCGCCCGCCAAATACGTGCTCGCCTCGTGGCTTCCAAAGCTTGCCTCACTCCGCCAAGCCAGCGGTCTGATTCTGTCAGGTCAACTATGCGAACCTGGCACTCTTGAAGATTTCCCTACCCTCGCCGCCGCCCTCGGTCTGCCCATCAAGCCAGTCACGCCCCAGCCCCAACTGGAAATCACGACCCAGCGGCCCAGCCCCGGCCCCCCTGCCGAACCGCCCCCGCTCCGCGTCCGCATCGAAGGTCTCGATGACGGCCCCCTCGAAATTCCCTACCAAACGAAAAAGTAAGGCAATGAAATACCTGCCGCACCCAAGTCTTCGATTTGCCCGCATTTCAATATGAAGTCCGTTTGGTGTTGGCGATGCAAGTTGGACATGCCGATGCTCGAAGAATCCGAGGTTAAAGCGTGCTTTGCCGACGACGGACCGTTCGCCCACGCTAGCCTGACTTTCGCAGTTCGAGCCTAGAAACGGCAAAAGTGGGGCGGTTTTGGGGTGTAACCCATTTGTTTGCAACGGCGAAATTGCTCGGCGGGCTGAGTGCAGACCTACCCACTATCAATGGCCCCGATTTTCTGGCATTCTGCTGCCATCTGGCATGTACTTACGTAGCCACAGACGAACCAAGGACGGTAAGGAGCACCGCTATTTCAGCATCGTGGAGGCACGTCGG
>JBBQRA010000128.1:0-17306 GCA_038215275.1 Bryobacterales bacterium
CCGAAAGTATGAAGACGGCGATTTCGATTGACGACGCGTTGATGGAGCAGGCGGACGCAGCGGCGCGCGAACTGGGAATGAGCCGGAGCGGATTGGTGGCGGAGGCTTTGCGGGGCTATTTGGACGAACGCCGGCGTCGAAGCATTACCGAGCAGTTGGATGCAGCCTATGCGGAGGCACCAAACGCCGGCGAACGACGACTGACCCGTCGGTTGAAATCGAAGATGCCGCTGGTTGACCGGTGGTAGGAAGGATTCGGCAAGGCGAGGTCTACTGGGTCGATTTCGGACCGGCGACTGGCTCCGCGCCGGCGGAACGTCATCCCTGTGTGGTGGTGCAAAGCGATGTGTTCAACCAGAGCCGGATTGCGACGACGGTGGTGTGTCTGATTACTTCGAACATGAATCGTGCGGCCGCGCCGGGGAACGTCGCGCTGCGAACCGGTGAAGGGGGAACGACGAAGCCCTGCGTAGTGAACGTGTCGCAACTCACGACGGTAGATAGATTGGAATTGACGGAGCAGATGGGGCGGCTTTCCGCGCCATTGTTGGCGGCGGTGTTGCGCGGGTTGCACTTGGTTCTTACGGGGGAGTTGGGCGGCTAGCCGGAGAGGAGAGAGAGCTTCGTCGAGAAGGGGTGGCCTATTGTCCGCAACGCGGCGGGGAACAAACTGACCGGGTGGGTGACGACATTACGGTGAGGGGGCAGTAGCAGCTTCGGGGATTCGAGCGCGGCGTCGACGCGCCAGCGGGAATCTCCGGTGGAGAAGCCGTCGATTTGGCGGAAATGCTGGGGCGGGGTGGCGTCGAGGGACTGTTCGACGACGATGACCTGGCAGTGGGCGGGGAAGGGGTCCGCGGGGCCGAGGTAGGTCTTGCGGTGATAGAAGGCCGGCTGGATGCCATGAGGCAGGCGCTGGCGTGGTTGGATTGTCCGGCGGCGTCCAGGATGGCTCTGAGGCGGGCGTGGGCGGCGTAGATGGTCTCCCGGCCTTGGGGTATTCCAGGAGTGAGGGAGGGCCAAGCGCTAAGAACGAGGCCGCCGCCGACGGCGGCGGTGGCGGCTTGGCGGACCAGGCGGGGGGCGGCCGTGGCGGATTGGAGCAGCAGGGGAGCGAGGAGGAAGCTGAGCTCCAGGAGCGGGGCGGCCATGGGGATGTTGCCGGGTGTTTCCTGCCAGGGATCGACGGCGAGTGGGATGGCTCGGGTGAGCGTCGTCGAGAGGGGATGGGCAAAGGGTTGGCGGAGGTGGCGCCGGAGGAGGAGGGCGACGCCGGCGGCGAGGTAGGCGATGCGGCTGGTGAGCAGTGCAGTGTTGAGGCTGGTGAGGGTATCGAGGAGTGAGGGGGCGCGAGGAGACGTTGGTCAGGAGGGGCCATTGGGTGGGGAAGTGGGGGAGGCGGTGGTAGGCGGCCCAAGTAGATGGCCGGGATGACGGCGGTGAACCAGACGGCGGGGACGGCCCAGAGGGTGGCGTAGGAGCGGAGTTGGCGGAGATGGAAGAGGGTTATGACGAGCAAGTCTGGTGTTGGATACTGGGTGCGTGAGCCGGTTTGCTTTCGAGTTTACGGGGCGGGTGGCGCGGCACTCGTTCGGCGAATGGGGGTATACGGTAGTGTTTCTGCCGGCGGCCGTGGCGGCAGAGTTGCCGTTGCGGGAGTATCCGCGGCTGCGGGTGCGGGGCGAGATGGACGAGTATCCGTTTGCGCGGGCTTGGCAGCCGACGGGGGAGACGTGGTACCTGATGATTCCGAAGGATGTGATGCAGCGGGGCGGGTATGGGTTGGGGGATTGGGTTAATGTGCGGTTCAACATTGATGACCAGGAGGCGGTGGACGTGCCGGAGGCATTGGCTTTGGCGCTGGCGGAGGATGGGGCGTTCCGGGCGGCGTGGGAGGGGTTGACGGCGGGGAAGCGGCGGGCGGTGGCTTATCGAGTGGAAAGTGCGAAGACGGCGGGGACGGTGGCGAAGCGGGTGGCGGAGGCGCGGGAGGTGGTGATGTCGGGGAGGTTAGATGCGAGGAAGTGAGTTCGAGCGGCCGTATTGGGAGCGGGGGCTAGAGCCGAATGCGCCGATTGTGCTTTGGCGGGAAACCGGGACTGTGAAGTTGGGGGGGCCGTTTTTTGACGTCGAGATTACTGTGTTTTTGGACTTCTGGCCGGAGCCGAAGGTCCTTGTGGGGATGGACCTGCCGGCCGGCTTGAACGGGCTTGATAGCGACGGTGAGTTCGTGTTCCGATTGCCGTCGGGACAGCGCAGGATGGAGTGTTTGTTGGTGGAAAGAGAACGTGGCCGGGTGGTGCTGCGGCCGAAGGATGAGTGGGTGATTGGTGAGGCGACGGCGGCGGTGGAGAGCGTTGGTTTTGGGATTCCCAACTTTCCGGTGTTCGGAGCCGGTGTGATGCGAGATGACGAGACTGGCGAACGTCGGCGCCTAGAGGAGATACAGTTGCGGGCGGGGGAGTGGCTTATCGCCCTTGTTCCGGCTGAGGGGGCGGCCGGGCAATATCAGCAATTGAAGCGGCGGGGTGGGTATGGCGTGACGGCGATTGGGCGGATCTGGCGGGAGGACGGACGGCAGTTTGGCTATACCGAGGTTGCGCCGCTGCTGGATGAATTGCGGTTTTTTCTTTCGTTCGTGCTGGGCCGTTGGACGGGCGCGGTGCGGCCGACGGGGCTTGATGGGAGTGGGGCGGTGGTGTGGGAGCGTGGCGGGTTGCCGGTGCTGGATCCTGGTGTAAAGCAGCAGAACTGGTTTTCTCCGGACCATGCAAATTGCCTGGGTTGCGTGTTCCCGGGGTTTCACGGGCGGTGGAACGATCCGGACGGGATGGAAGCCATTCGCTTTGCCATCAATTGGTATGTGCGAGCGAAGAGCGAGACCGCGGGGGTCGAAGGCGCTTTGGTTCTGAGTTGTGCGGGGCTGGAGGTGTTGGCTTTCCGGGTGTTCGTTAAGCGCAAAGAAGCAAACCGGTCCATCGGTAAGTACCCTCGAAGTCTCGCAGACAGGCTGAGGGGAATGTTTGAGGTCGTCGGGCTGCCCGTAGAACTTCCGGACTTGGGCGAGTTCACGGAGCGGTATCCTTGGCCTTCCGGTTGGAGAGACGGTCCCGAAGCGCTCTCCCGGATGCGGAACGATTTGATGCATGCGGAGAAGGAGTCGAAGAAAAGCCCGTATCCGTCGGGCTGGTGGCTTGCGCAGTGGTATCTGGAACTCTGTCTGTTGTGGGCTTTTCAGTATCAGGGCGACTATCTGGACCGGCGGGATCTGAATGGTCCGCCGGTCGCTGTCCCTGTGCCGTGGGCGTCGAGGGCTACTGCTTGAGTGAGGCCATATCGATGACGAAGCGGTATTTGACGTCGCTCTTCACGAGGCGGCCGTAGGCTTCGTTGAGCCGTTGGATGGGGATGAGCTCGATGTCGGCGGTGATGCCGTGCTGGCCGCAGAAATCGAGCATCTCCTGGGTTTCGGCCGTGCCTCCGATGATGGAACCAGAGAGGCTCTTGCGGCCCATGATCACACTAAGGGAGTGGATGGCCATCGGCTTTTCCGGTACGCCGACGAGGCAGAGGGTCGCGTCGCGCTTCAGGAGTTGGAGATAGGCGTTGACGTCGTGTTCGGCGGAGACGGCGTCAAGGATGAAGTCGAAGCTGCCCTCGTGCGGGGCCATCTGGGCAGGTTCCGTGCTCAGCACCACTTCCGTCGCGCCGAGGCGGAGGCCGTCCTCAATCTTGCTGGGTGAGGTGGTGAAGAGCACCACATGGGCTCCGAACGCCTTCGCGAACTGCACGGCCATGTGGCCGAGACCGCCGAGACCGACGATGCCCACCTTCTGCCCCGGGCCGACCCGCCAGTGGCGGAGCGGGGAGTACGTCGTGATGCCGGCGCAAAGCAGGGGGGCGACGCCGGCGAGATCGAGATTGCCTGGGACTTTGAAGGTGAAGCGCTCGTCCACCACTACGGCTTCCGAGTAGCCGCCCAGGGTGTGGCAGCCGGTGTGGGGATCCGGGCTGTTATAGGTGAATGTCGCGCCCTTTTCGCAGTAGACTTCGTCGCTGGCCGCGCAGGCGGAACAGGCGCCGCAGGAATCGACCATGCAGCCGGTGGCGGCGAGGTCGCCGACCTGAAAACGGGTTACGGCGGAGCCGACCGCGGTGACGCGGCCGACGATTTCATGGCCGGGGACGCAGGGGTACTGCGTGGGCATGAATTCCGACCATTCGTTGCGGGCTTGATGGAGATCGGAGTGGCAGACGCCACAGAAGAGGATTTCGATTTGAACGTCGGTGGAGGTGGGTTGGCGGCGCTCAATGACGTCGCTGGCAAAGGGAGATGTTTCGCTGGCCGCGGAGTAGGCTCGGGTGCTGAACATTCCCCATCGTATCAGGAGCTACTTTTTGGGCACCAGCTTCAGCAGGCGGTCTTTGCGGTTGTCGGTGAGGATGTAGAAGACCCCGTCAGGGCCCTGGACGACGTCAAGGATGCGCTCCTTGAGTTTCCTCAGGAGCCGCTCTTCGCCGACCCCCTTTTCGCCTTGGAGCGAGCGGCGGACGAGGTGGGTGCTGCCGAGGCCGCCGGCGAAGAGGCTCATCTTCCAGGTGGGGACGAGAGCGCTTGTATAGAAAGTCATGTTGCCGGGGGCGATGACGGGATCCCAATAGTTGAGGGGCTGCTCCGTGCCTGGCTTGGCAGTGCTGTCGCCCGTGATGGGACCGCCGCGGTACTCGATGCCGTAGGCGATGGTGGGCCAGCCGTACGGCGGTGTTGTTGGTTCCGTCCTCCTGACGTTCGGAGTAGCTCCAGTAGAGGAGTTGGTTGGTAGCGAATTCGGGATCGAGGGCGAGGCCGGAGAGCTTGCCATCGGGGGTGACGATGCGGAGTTGGCCGGGTCGTCCGGTGACGAGCATGTGGCCGTTGGGGCGGAAGGCGAGACCCTATGGGGTGTTGAGGCCTTCGGCGACGGTGACAATTTCAAAGGCGACGTTGAGCTTCTGCTCGGGGGCTTGGGCTAGCAGGGAGGCGGTGAGGGTGAGGGCGGCGAGGGCGGTCTTTGGGAAGGGACTCGTCATGAGAGGGGGGGAGGCTCCTGAATTTCCTGTATCTTCAAGTAGAGATGATGAACTGGAGTGCGGTTGGGGCGGCTTTTCTTGCGGTGGCGGTGGGGTTGGGGGCGTTTGGCGCGCATGGGTTGAAAGACCGGCTGGATGCGTACTCGTTGGGGGTGTACGAGAAGGCGGTGTTTTATCATTTCGTTCATGCATTAGGGATACTGATTGTGGGGTCGTTGCCCCGGTTGGGGGCGGCTGCGGCGGGGCGGGTTTGCTGGTTGTTGACGCTAGGGATTTTGTTGTTTTCGGGGTCGTTGTATTTCCTGGCGGTGAGTGGGGTGCGGACGCTGGGGGCGGTGGCTCCGTTTGGGGGTTTGTCGTTTATTGCGGCTTGGCTGTTGCTCGGGTATTCGCTGGCGCGGAGGCAGAAGGCTTCGTAGGATTTCGTATGCTGATGCGATGAACCGCATTCTGCTGATATGGCCGGCTGTGTTGCTGGCGGGGAATTGGCCGCAGGCTGGGGGGCCGGAGGGGACCTGGCAGGTGACGGGGGCGGAGCCTCCGGTGCGATGGAGCGTGGCGCGGAACGAGAACATCGCATGGCGGGCGTCGTTGCCGAATTCGGGGCAGAGCGGGATTGCGGTGTGGGGCGACCGGCTTTTCCTGACTCCGTTTGCGGCGGGGGAGAAGGGCTTTAGCGGCAAGAATACGGGACTGGCGGTGGATGCGCGGAAAGGTGTTGGGTTAGAGGGCGATTGTGGCGGTGAATGATCTGGGGCTGTTGGGGAAGACGTGGAGCCAGAATTCGATCTGGTTTGATGGGAAGCGGATTTATCACCGAACGGCGACGGAGTTGATCGCGATTGGGCGATAGCTAAAGATCCAACTGAAATCTGCCGATTGCCCTGATGATGAGCTCGGCACGCAGAACGCAGGATGTGGACGGGTCGCCCCGTGCTTGGCGGCTGGTGTTGATCCTGGCGGGTATTGCGGGGATGGTGGTGGCGGCTCATTTCGGGGTGGCGATCTGGAGTGCGAGCGAGTTTACGCAGCCGGAAGGGATCATTGCGACGCAGGTACGCTCCTTCGCTCAGGAGGGCACGCTTTACTACAGCCTGCAGCGGTATCCGTACACGGTCTGCGCGTATATGCCGATTTTTTACGGGGTCACGGCAGGACTGGTGAAAGCCGGGCTGGATCCTTTGTTGAGCGGGCGCGTGGTGAGCCTGTTGGCGCTGGTGGGCGTGCTGGGGTTGTTGTGGCAGTTGGTGAAGCTGTATACGGGGAGCCGGCTGAACGCGTGGCTGGGGGTCGCCTTGGCGGGATCGACGCAACTGGTGGTTGGCTGGGGAAGTACGGGCCAGGTGGACATGCTGGCAATGGCGTTTAGCTTGGCTGCTTTCCACCAATATGCGCGGTATCAAGTGGAAGGCCGCGAGAGCCTGGATTGGGCGGCGGCGTTTGCGGTGGCCGGGTTGTTTGCGAAACAGACGTTTGTGGCGGCTCCAGCGGCGATTTTCGTGTTGCTGCTTTGGGCGGCGCCGCGGCGGGCGGTGCGATTTGCTTTGCTAGTGGCGGGCGTGGGCGGGGCGATGGTCTTGGGGGTGAACGGATTGCTGGAGGGACGGTTCCTGGATAACACGGTATTCGCGAATATGAACCCGTTTGCCTGGAATAAGCTGCAACTGCCGTTGCAATATTTTGGGATTGTGTTGGCGCCTCTGGGGCTGGTGGCACTGGCGGGTGCATGGGCGAGTTTTCGCACGCCGATGCGGGCTCCGTTTGTGTATTTGATATTTGCGTTGAGCGTGTTTCTGTTGACGGCTCCGAAGGTGGGGGCGGACTCGAACTATCTGATTGAATCGGCGGTATTGCTGGTGCTGTGCGCCTGCTGCTCGTTGGAGGCGCTCCGGTACTTTGAACTGACGGCGGCGGGGAGTAAGAGTTGGGTGACGCTGTTGGTGCTTCCATTGGCGTTGTACGCGGTACAGAATTTGCGGGTGGCGGTACCGGGTCTGGTGAAGCGGGTGGAGCGCGAGCGGGAGTTTGCGCGACAGGTGGAGGGGTTGCGGCCGTATTTAGGCGGGGCGGGACGGGTGCTTTCAGCGGACTCCAATGCGCTGGTGCAGGCGGGGCGGAGCTTTGAAGTAGAGCCGCTGATCTACCGGTTACTCGTGGAGGCGGGCCGGATCGACGCCGGGGCGGTGCAGCGGGACTTGGAGGAAGGCGGGTTTGAATCGATTTTGCTCTATGAGGATCTGGCTGCGGCAGCGGATCCGGATCCGGAGTTTCCTCGATTGACCGCGGGACAGATGGAGACGATTCGGCGGCGGTATGAGTTGGTGAAGCACGTACCGGGTCCGTACCTTGGGGGGGTCTTTGTGTACCAGCGGAGGACGGTGGCCGATCAGCGAATGGGGGGGAGTTCGCGGCGTTCGTCGAGGATGACGTTGACGGATTGAGCGGTTTCCTTGAGCTCGATGGGGGCTTCCATTTGGCGGCAGCGGCGGAAGCGGTCTCCGTGGCGGACGCTGCGGAGGACGTCGTGAAGTTCGAGGACGGGGAGGACGAGCCGGCGGCGGAGTTGGAGGATGATGAGGAGGCCGAGGCCGAGGGAGGAGACGCCGACGAAGACGGCGGTCCAGGCGCCGGCTGAGCCGAGGCGGCGGGCGTTGTCGCTGACGGTGGACATGGCTTGCCGGTTGGCGACGTTGAGGGAGTGGACGGCATCAATGAGGGCGGCTCGGGCGGCGGGTTCGCCGGTGGCGGCGGGAGGGAGGAGGCGGCGAATGGAGGCGATGGGGGCCTTTTCGGAGGATTCGGTGATGTTCGCTTCGGCTCGGGCGAGGGCGGCGTCGGCTCGGGCGAGAGCGTCGGGGGAGAGGGGTCCTGGGGCGGCGGCGAACTCGGAAAGGATATCGGTGGCGGCGTCCATGGAGGGGACGTTGTCGGTGAGGATGAGCGAGATGACGGGTCCCATGCGGGCGAAGAGGCCGGTGGAGATGAAGGCGAGGGCCACGTTCAGGAGGACGAGGGTGGCCAGGTAGAGGATGAGTTCGCGCCGGAGTTGCATGGGGTTCAGGCTCGTTCGATCATTTGGCAGACGGCGTCGTTTTGGGAGACGACGATGAGGATGTCGCCGGTACCGAGAGGGACGGTGGGTTCGGGGAGGGTGACAGCGCTGGTGGCGGCGGAGCGGACGGCGATGACGGTGACGCCGAAGCGGCGGGGGAGTTGGACCTGGCCGAGGGTTTGGCCGACGAAGGATGTAGGGACTTCGACTTCGGTTATGCGGATATCGGTGCCGAGGGACATTTCGCCGCGAATATTTTGATGGACCAGTTGATTGGCGAAGCGTTCGCCGAACTCGCGTTCCGGGTTGATGACGAGGTGGGCGCCGACGAGGGTGAGGATGCGGGAGTGGACATCGTCATTGGACCGGGCGATGACTCGGCGGGCGCCCATTTGGCGGAGGAGAGCGGTGCAGATGATGGAGGCTTCGCGGTTTTCGTCGCCGATGGCGCAGAGGCAGAAATCGCGGAGTTCGGGGGAGGTGCGGGCGAGGGCTTCGGTGTCGGAGGCGTCGAAGCAGGCGGCTTCGGCGACGAAGGCGGCGGCGATGCGGACGAGTTCTTCGCGGACATCGATGGCGAGGACTTCGACGCGGCGTTCGGAGAGGGCGCGGGCGACGGACATGCCGAACTGGCCGAGGCCGATGATGATGGCTTGACGTTGCATGGGGAATTTTTCGGCGTTAGCCGACTTCGATCTCCTCTTCGGGTAGTTTGATGATCGACGGGAGGTTGCGCTGGCTCATGAACATGAGAAGCGAGAGGCCGCCGACGCGGCCGATGAACATACACACCAGGATAATGACCTTGCCGACTTCGTCGAGTTTGGCGGTGGCGCCGATGGTGAGGCCGACAGTGCCGAGGGCGGAGACGACCTCGAAGACGGCCTCGCGGGCGGGGAGGGATTGAGTGAGTTGGAGGCCGACGAGGGCCACTAGGAATGTCGAGAGGCTGAGGAGGATGATGGCAGCGGCGCGGTGGCGGCTGCGTTCGCTGATTTGGCGGGAGAAGATTTCGACGCGGTTGGAGCCGCGGATGATTTGGAAGGCGGAGAGGAGGAGGACGGCGACGGTAGTGGTTTTGATGCCGCCGGCTGTGCCGCCGGCGCCGCCGCCAATGAACATGAGGACGAGGCAGAGGGTAATGGCGGCGGGTTGGAAGACGGCGAAATCGACGGAATTGAAGCCGGCGGTGCGGAGGGTGGCGGATTGGAACCAGGCGTTGTGGAACCTGTCTGGCCATGAGAGGTGGGCGAAGGCGCCGTTCCATTCGAGGGCGAGGAAGGCGATGAATCCGAGGCTGAGGAGGGCGGCGGCGGCGCAGAGGCCGATTTTGGCTTGTGCGGGAATAGGGCAGACAGTGCGGCGGAGGAGGGGCGGGACGGCATAGACGGCGAGGGGGGAGAGTCCGCCGACGATGATGAGGAGGGCGACGACGTGGAGGACGAGAGGATCCGTCTGGTAGGGAATGAGGTTGGTGGTCTGGAGGGCGAAGCCGGCATTGCAGAAGGCGGAAACGGAGGTGAAGACGGCACGCCAGAGGGCGGGTCCCAAGGTGTCGCCGTGGCGGAGGAAGGCGAGGAAAAGGAGGAGCGCGCCGGCGGCTTCGGCGGCAATGGTCATGGTGAGGATGCGGCGGGTGGAATCGAAGAGCTGGCCGCGGTCGCGGGTGGAGATGAGGCTGGCGACGGCGCCTTCATGCCGGAGGCTCATGCGGCGGCCGAGGATGCGCAGGACGGCGGTGGAGAAGGTCATGATGCCGAGGCCGCCGATTTGAATGAGAACGAGGATGACGAACTGGCCAAAGAGGCTGAAGTCGACGGGGGTATCAACGACGGTGAGGCCGGTGACGCAGACGGCGGAGACGGCGGTGAAGGCGGCGTCGAGGATGCCGATGCTGATGCCGGAGGCGGCGCTGAGGGGGAGAGCCAGGAGAATGGTGCCGGCAACGGAGAGGAAGGCGAAGGTGCCGGCGAGGAGCCGTTCGGCGTGTTCGAGAAAGGGTTCCCACCAACTGACCGGTTCGATTTCGCTACGTCGGGAGGGGGGAATGGTGAAGAGGGCGACGATGGCGTAGAGGGCTCCGGCGCTGAGTGTGGACCAGCCGGTGAACCCGGTGGCCGCGGCGAGGGCCAGGGCGGTGAGGACCGTGAGGATGAGAATGAGGCTGCGGCGGGGCTCTTCGCGGCGGCCGACGAGGGTCCAGCGGAGGCCGAGGGCGGCGGCGACGAGAAAGGCGAAGGCGGCGGGGAGGGTATCGAGGAGGGAGTGAGTGGGGTTGAGGAGGGAGGCGGTGAACCAGAATAGGAGGGCGGCGAGGGCGGCGCCGTGGGCTTGGGCGGCGCGCATGGGGCGGCGGATGCGGATATAGCCGGTGATGTCCCAGAGGACCGAGAGGGAGAGAAGCCCGAGCAGACCGGCGACGAGGGCGAGGGAGGGGCTGCCTGTGAGGAGGGGGAGGCCGAAGGCGAGGAGGCCGAGAAGACCGGCGGTGGCGAAGCGGCGGCCCCATTTCGGTCTTTTGAGGATGGTGAAACCGCCGGCGAGGAGGCACAGAGCGACGAGGGCGGCGAGAGGCCAATGTTCGGCCGGAGCGAGGGCGGCGGGGGCGGCACTCAGCGCGAGCAGGATGCCGCTTTCGGTGGCGAAGGGTCGATGTCGTTTTCGGCTATCGGAACCGGTGCCGACGGAGGCAAGGCGCATGTATGAGGGGTGGGGGCCTGGAGATTCCAGTCTAAAACGAATACCGTTGGTGGAGTCCGAACATCTTTTGGGAAGAGGAGAGATTGCAATGTCCACGATTGTGAATGAAGTGTTGGAAGCGAATCGGAAATACGCGGTCGAGTTCGGCGAGAAGGGGAAGCTGGCGTTGCCGCCGGCGCGGCGGTTTGCTGTTCTGACGTGTATGGACGCGAGGATGGATCCGGCCAAGTTTGCGGGGTTGGCCGAGGGGGACGCGCACGTGATCCGGAATGCTGGCGGACGGGCTAGCGATGACGCGATCCGGTCCCTGGTGATTTCGTACAAGCTGTTAGGGACCAATGAATGGTTCGTGATTCACCACACGAACTGCGGCATGGAGTTCTTTACGAACGACGTGATGCGGGGGCTGCTGGCGAACAGCTTGGAGACCGCGGCGCTGACGGCGGAAGGGTTTCAGGATGTGGGAAACGGGCCTGGGTCGCGGGCGGGGGAGTTTATTGAGTGGCTCACGATCAAGGAGCAGACGCAGAGCGTGATCGACGACGTGCAGCGGATCCGGCAGCACCCGCTGGTGCCGGGGAGTATCCCGATCTACGGGTATATCTATGATGTAGCGACGGGGCTGCTGCAGGAGGTAGTGAAAGCTTAGGTTTGGCTATGGAGCAGGCGATGCAATTGTCACATCGCTATTCCCGGGAGGTGAGATCGCCGACGTGGTGCCCTACGAAAGTGGCAAGGTGATGGAAGGCGGCGTTCAGCGTGGCGGGGCAGACAGTTCTATGCGCGGACAGCGGGGGTGAGGGGGGCAGCGTGATGATGCCGTTAGACAACTACGGGTTTTCGCAGTGGTTCATCTGGTTGAGTGACCGGTTCGGGGTGTCGTGGCAGTTGAATCTGACATGAAGGGTTCCAGGGTCTGGGTGAGGATGTTGGCGGGATAGTGTTGCATGCCGTGGAAGCCGAGACGGGCTGGTTCCCGCCCGGCGGGGACGTAGGCGGTGCGGAAGAGCCAGTCCCAGAGGCTGAGGCTGATGGCGAAGTTCTGGTTGACGGGGCCGGCGTCGGGATGGGTGTGGTGCCAGAGGTGCATTTCGGGTCCGTTGATGAGGTATTGCAAGGGGCCGAGGCGGACGTTGAGGTTGGAGTGGGCGAAGTGGCCGATGGCGGTATTGAAGACACCATAGGCGAACATGGTTTCGACGCCGAAGCCGCAGAGGGCGGCTAGGGGGTAGAGGAGAACGCGGTAGACGACGATCTCGACGCCATGGAAGCGCCAGTTGCCGATCCAATCCATCTCGACGATGCTGTGGTGGACCTTGTGAATGCGCCAGAGGAAGGGGACGCGGTGGAGTAGGTTGTGGATGCCCCACTGGGCGAAGTCGAAGACGAAGAGGAGGACCAGGAATTGGAGCGGGACGGATAGACCGGCCATGAGGTTGGCCGGGGGGATGGCGGGGAGGGGGAGGCGGAGGGTGAGCGCGCCGAGGAGGACGCCGAGATACTCACTGTTGAAGACGAGATAGGCGAGGTCTGTGAAGAAGCCCTGGCGGAGGACGGGTTGGGAGCGGCGCGGCCAGAGGCGTTCGAGGACGAGAAAGAGGAGCGAGAGGCCGAAGAGCCAGAGGGGGTAGATCATGCGGGCACCGAGGCGACTTTCCAGCCGCGGGCCCTCCATTCGGGGAAGCCTTCGGCGGAGCGGAGGGCGCGTCGGCCGGATTTGGCGAGGAGGACGACGGCTTCGTCCGAGAGGAAGCAGTAGGGGCCGCGGCAGTAGGCGATGATGTCGACGCCGGCGGGTAGGCTGCGGAGTCGCGTGCGAAGTTCGGATAGGGGGATGTTGCGGGCGCCGGGGATGTGGCCGGCGGCGAACTCTTCGTGGGGGCGGACGTCGAGGAGGAGGGCGGAGCCGTCGCGGAGACGGCGGCGGAGTTCGGGAAGGGAGACGGCTTCGGCGGCGGCGCCGGAACGATGGGCGCGGACGATGCTTTCAACTTCGGCGAGGTGGCATTCGCCGGCGTGGCGGAGGGAGCGGAAGAGTTCGCAGACCGCGGGGCCGGAGAGGGAGTAGAAGACGTGGAGGCCTTGTTTGCGGGTTTGGACGAGGCCGGCGGCGCGGAGGGTTTGCAGGTGCTGGGAGGCGTTGGCGACTGAGATGCCGCAGAGGCGGGCGAGATCCTGGACGGAGCGTTTGCTTTGCGCGAGGAAATCGAGAATTTCGAGGCGGGAAGGGTTAGAGAGGGCTTGGCCGACCCGCGCGAACTGGGCGAAGAGGGCTTGCTTGGGGCTGGACGACATCTGCGACTATTCAAGCGAATACTTGAATAGGAGTCAAGCGGCGAGCCATGCGCTTGCGATTGGAGCCGTGCCGGGCCGGGTCCATCCTACGCGCCCGCAAGTTCAGGCAGGAGTGCCAACTGCCTTCTGGTGCGAGGCCGTGGGGTTTCATCTCGGGAGTGGGACGGGATTTCCTTTTATGAAAGACTGTGTGGCGTATGTGGAAACTTTGGTTGGGCTGGATGGTGGCGACGGGGTTGATGTGGGGGCAGGCGGATCCGCTGCTGGCTTGGATGGACCGGATTGCGCAGGCGCAGTTGAGCCAGCGAGAGGCGGCGGTGGCGGCGGTGAAGGACCGGGCAGGGGCCGAACGACGGCGGGCGATGGTGCGAGAGAAGTTTCTCGAGAGCATTGGTGGGTTGCCGGAGTATGCGGGGCCCTTGCAGGCGCGGACGACGCGGACCTTGGCCGCTGACGGGTACTCCATCGAAATGGTGCTGTTCGAGAGTCTGCCGGGTGTTTGGGTGACGGGGAACCTGTATCGGCCAAAGGGAGGCGGACGGCACGCGGGGGTGCTGATGCCGATTGGCCATACGCAGGAGGGCAAGCCGGAGGGGCAACTGTTGGCGGCGAATCTGGCGCTGCAGGGGTTCGTTGTGTTGGCCTACGATCCAATTGGGCAGGGGGAGCGGGAGCAGACCTACTTGCCGCAGATCGGGCGTGCTCTATCGGGGGGTGGGGGCAATGAACATCTGGAGCTGGGTGCGCGGAGCTTGCTGATTGGACAGAGCGTGGCGCGGTACTTCATTCAAGACGCGCGGCGCGGATTGGATTATCTGGCGAGCCGGGCGGATGTGGATGCGGAGCGGTTGGGTGTGGCGGGGTGTTCCGGGGGAGGTTGCATTACGACGTACATTGCGGCGCTGGATCCGCGCGTGAAGGCGGCGGCGCCGGCTTGCTACATTCAGACGTTCCGGAAGTTGTTTCCAGGGCCGACGCCGGATTCGGAGATGGCGCTGCCGCAGTTCGTGGCGAACGGTTTGGACGTGGCGGATTTCGTCGAGATGGCGGCGCCGCTGCCCTGGCTGCTAATGGCGACGACGGAGGACTACTTTACGCCGGAGGGGGCTCGGCCGGTGTATGAGGAAGCCCGGCGGTGGTATGGGTTATATGGGGCGGCGGAGCGGGTGCAGTTCCACGTGGGCAAAGGGCCGCACGGGACGCCTCAGGATTCGCGGGAGGCGATCTATGCGTTTCTTGCGAATTGGTTGAAGGGCGGGGCGGTACCGGGGGCGGATCGGCCGGTGAAGCTTTATACGAACCGGGAACTGCGGGTGACGCGGACGGGGAATGTGGAAGAGATGGCGGGGAGCCGGAAGTTTCATGAGGTGATTGCGGAGGAGTACAAGGCGCGGCGGGCTCGGAAGCCGGCGGCGGAGCTGAAGACGGAATTGCGGCGGATGGGATTAGGCAAGCAGGGCGCGGCGCCGGCGGTGCGCGTGGTGGGGGAGACGCGGGGCGCGGGATACCGGGTGCAGGAGATCCGGTTCGAGAGCGAACCGGGGATTGAACTGGCGGCGAAGTTGTATCTGCCGGAGGGGACGGGGCGGAGGCCGGGCGTCGTGGTGGTGGAGGAGAAGCGGTTGCCGGTGCCGCTGTATGTGCAGCGGAGCCAAACGACGGCGGCGGTGGCCGAGGGGTTGGTGAAGGCCGGCGCGGTGGTGTTGGAGTTGGAGCCGCGGGATTCTCCGGGGGCTTATGAGGGGCGGCCGTTTTTGGGGAACTGGGTGACCAATGAGAGGGCGGATTTGATTGGGCGGAACTTGCCGGTGATGCGGGCGCAGGACATTGGGCGGGGTGTCGATCTGTTGGCGGGGCGGGCGGAGGTGGATGCGGGGCGGATCCGTGGGTATGCGCGGGGGGTGAAGGGATTTTGGATGCTGCTGGCGGGAGCTTTGGATGAGCGGTTGGGACGGATGTGGCTGGACCGGATGCCGGTGAGTTGGGAGGCGGCGATGATGGCTCCGCTGGCGGGCTTCCTGTTCGATGGGATGATTCCGGGGTTTGGGCGGCACTGGGAGTTGCGGGACTTTGTGACGGAGGAGCGGGTGCAACGGACCGATCCGGTGAACTGGATGAACCAGGTGGTGGAGGGTGAGGCGGGGGCGCGGTACCGGTATGTGGGGGAGGGTGATGGGGAATTCTTGAAGGAGTTGCTGCGGTGATGGTCCATGGTGCTCTGCGATTGGGATTGTGGGGTGCAATGGGACTATATGCGGCAGAGTTCCGGGAGCCTTCGGTGGGTTTCGCGATACCGCGGGAGGGTGGGTTTCAGTTGGCGAAACGGGAGGAGGAGGCGGTGATCCTGACTTCGGCGGCGACTCCGAGATTGATATTGATCAAGGCCAGGGAGAAGTTCACGGCGGCGGAGATTGAGGCGACGCTGGCGGGCGGGTATCGGGACGAAGGGGTGGACCTGAAGGCGGCCGGGGCGACGGAGACGCTGGGCGGGAAGTACCGGGGGGCGGTGGTGACGGGGCAACTGGGCGGGTCGGGGGCGAACGGTTTGTTGGTGGGGTTAATTGGTCCGACGGGGGAGTGCTTCATCGTGCTGGCGGCGACGACGCCGGAGCAGTGGCCGAAGCTGGAGACGGTGGCTCGGCAGATGGTGGCGGGGATCCGGTTGACGGCTCCGGAGGCACCGCCGACGGCGGCGATGGATCAGCAGATGATGCAATATTTGGGCGGGGTGCGGCTGCGGTTTCGGGAGTATATCCGGTCGAGCGGGTCGACGGGGGGATTGATGGGCGCTACTCGGGGAGTGTGGATATTTACCTGTGCGGGGACGGGACGTTTTGGCGTAGTGAGCGGTTTTCGGCGAGTGTGAGCGGGGTGGGGTCGACGATGGTGACGGGGCGGAGTCCGGAGCAGGCGGGGAGTTGGAACACTTGGGTGACGCCGGATAAGACGCCTTGGCTGGCGTTTGGTTTGGGAATGGGCGGGTGGTGGAGTACCGGTTGAAGCCGGATGGGTTGAGAGTGTATTTGAACGGGACGAAGTATGAGCGGATTCGGGGGCAGGGGTTCCTGGGACGGCGGGGCGGCGGCCGGTAGGTGCGGGCGAGGTTGAGGAGCCGGTCGCAAGCGGGGGCGCGCGATATGTTGATCCAGGCGCGCGACTTTTTCACGAAACCTTAGCGGAAAAAGGTAGTGCTGGCGTGTGGGGCCGCAGCATAGCCGGCCATGTGCGCGGCCAAGTGGCGAATCACGAGTTTGCCATCGGGCGACGTGAAGGTTCCCTCGAAGATGCCGAGGCCGGGAGTCCATCCGCCGGAGCGATATTGGACCGGAGCGGGAGGCGGAATAGGCGCGGGCAGCCGAAGGGAGAATCGACAGAGGACGGCGTACGACGCGGTGAAGAGCTGCAGCAGACGCATGCCGGTTTGGACATGGCGGGGTGGCGCGATAGGTCCCTGGAGGCGGTGGCGATTATGATGGGAGATCGCACCGTGAAACAGACCATCATTTCCCTCGACGTTCTTGATATCCGCTACCCGACCGTGAGGCTGGGGATGGCGGGCAGCGACCCGCGGCACCTGGCGCCGAACTATTCGTGCGCGGTGCCGGTGATCCGGACGGATGGGGGGCTGGAGGGCCGGTCGCTGGTGTTCACGATCGGCGACGGGACACAAATCCAGAAGGCCGCGATCGAAGCGCTGCGGCGGTTCGTGGTCGGGCGGACGCTCGAAGAGTTTATCGCCGAACCGGGGCTGTTCGCGCAGGCGCTGGCGGAGCATCATCAACTGCGCTGGTTGGCGCTGGGGACCTATCGCATGGCGGTGGGCGGGGTGATCAACGCGCTGTGGGACCTGTGGGCGAAGAGCGAGGGCGTGCCGATGTGGCGGCTGTTGACGAGCCTGCCGCCGGAGAAAATTGTGCAGTGCGTGGATTTCCACCATCTGCGGGACGTGCTGACCGAAGACGAGTTACTGGAGATGCTGCAGTCGCGCGTGGGGGCGCGAGCGGAGAATCTGGCGCGTTTGGAGCGGGAGGGGATCCGGGTTTACAGTACGGCGGGATGGTCGGGGCGGCCGCTGGACGAGGTGCGGGCGCTGTGCAGCGGGCTGTATCAGCAGGGGACGCGGGCGTTCAAGGCGAAGGTGGGCCGGGGTCAGCAGTATGACCGGGCGCGGGCGCTGGACGAAGACCGG
>JBBQRA010000129.1:0-17180 GCA_038215275.1 Bryobacterales bacterium
GCAGATAGGTCCGGGAACCATTGGTCTGAGTACGAACGAACAACGAGGCGCTCCTGTGTCACCATCATAAGCACGGAATACATCAATATGCAATGTAAAGAGCGCGATCGAGTGAACCATCCGTGTCACTACATTCTCGCGGTCGAGACGAGCCCCGCGTGAAGAATCAACGAGTTACGCCCACTTCGCGCCGCAAAGTGTTGAAGACGAGCTTAACATCGATGGAGATCATCCGCCGGCTATCGTTGGCGCGGCCTACACCAACAGCGTTCCCGGCGCCACGGCCACAACGCTCTACACGCTTGAAGCTGAGACACGCGCCCTGCAGACCCAGATCCCGCCCAACGACGGACGCCAAAACCGCGTCGGTATGCTGAACATCGATATATCCGACCTCGCCGGCTTCGATATCTCCCCCACCTCCGGCATGGCCTATATCGCCTCGCGCGTCCGCGGCACGAACGCGTCGGTGCTGTATCAAGTCAACCTGATGAATGCGACCTCGCTTCTCCTCGGCATCTTCGACAAGTCCGATCAGGTGTCCGGATTGGCGCTGCCCAATCGATAAAATCCCCTGTCCGGGAGCACCTGCCGACTACACTGGAAAGAAGCGGCTACTTGATGACCCGACAGGTGCTCCACCTCCACACCTATTTTCTGTTCCCGTTCGTCATTGAACGAGAAGTGGTGGCTGACGCGCATCCGGATTCCTGGCGTGGAAATCGCACGTGGATCGATGGGATCGACGAGTTTGTCATGGCGGAGAGTCGCGCCGCTGCGCACAAGCCCCTCCTCGAGACCCTTGGCCCTTGGCGGCGCTCCTCCTACGAGCGCTTTGATCTCGACTCGCCCGCCTACCAGGACATGGTCTTCTTCCACCCGTTCGTCCGCCGCGTCTTCTTCGACGTAAAAGCCGGGCGCGATACGGCCGGGGAACAGGACACCATGGTTCGCTGCTACGAAATGCGACCGCCCGGCGAAACGGTGCAGTGGACCGTCTCCGTGGCTGACCGCGGCCCCGTCACCGTTGCCGTCACCGACCTGCGCCTGTTCCTGTTCGCCAACGGAGTCGGCCTTCTCTCTATCGGCGTTGAAAAGAACGACCTGCCGTTCGCGGAGGCCCTCTGGATTAACGAGATGTTCCGGAAGGTCTATCCCACTAGCGGCCGCCAGCGGCGCGAAGGCCGTACCCCCCACCTCTCCCGCCTCCACGTTGCGCAAACCACCCTCGCCGAAGAGACATTTGAAGAAGGGTCGCTGGTCAACTTTCAGCCCCCCCTCACCCACGTCATTCGCGATCTGCTCTATTTCCTCGATTACGGCAAGCGCGAATATGAGCAGATCTTCGACGAACGGATGATCGTCTATTCCTACGCCGCCGTAGACCCTTCCAGCACAGGCGAAAGTTACGTCTACAGCGACGAACTGCAGGTGATGCTCAGCCGGTTTCTCTACGTCGACCGCGCCGGCGACGACTTCCGCTACGATCCTCTGTTTCTGCGCGAGCAAATGAAAAAGCATCTCTATACCCGGTGGGCCCACGAAGGCACTTACTACGGTTTCACCCGCTATTCGAACGTTACCCTTACCCTCGGCATCACGGATCGCGGCGACCATCTCGTCCGCGAAGGCGCCCTCATCCATCGCATGTTCGTCACGCGCTACTATCTGATGGCCGTCATCGCGAGCTTCTATCGCGCCTCCCTGCTCGATTTCACTGAGAACATCGCGTTGGTCTCCCGCCGCATCTTCGTGGACCTTCAGGCCGGTGCCCTCACCCGCCAAAATATGGAGATAGCCACCGATCTGCGTGGCGATTTCCTGAATTTTTCAAATTACTGGTACTTCAGCGAACTTGCCAATAAGGATGAGGAGATTGAGCACTTCGAACTGCAATGCCAGGCATTCCGCGTCGAAGACCTCCGTAAGGAGATCCGCGAAGAACTCGAAAGCATGAACGCCTCGATTATCGAGTTCAATCAGAGCCGCTCCACCGACTCCGTCAATCGTCTCGCTGTCCTCAGTATGATCTTCGGCGCCGGCGCCGTTTTGACGGGGTTCTTCGGCATGAACTTCGGACGCGAATTCGGAGCAATCTTCTTCGAGGCCTCACCGGGAAACGAATGGATTCACTATAGTTCGGTCTTAGCGGTATCGCTGATTGCGATCGGTATCATCGGCTTCGGCGTCTATCTCGTCGCCTCCAACTGGCGTGCCTACCGCTATATACTCCGCGGCCGCCACGCCCGCCGCCGGGCTCACCGATGGTTTAGTATTCGGAATCGTTGATCCGCGTGATCGAAATCTGGTTTCCCCTTCGCCCTACTAGGCAAAGAGATTTCATCTTGGACAACCCAAACGGTATTGTGAGCATGCTGCAGGCCAGTCTGCAAAACAAGAAAGGCGTCACGGTTTACGTCAAAGGCCAAACGATTGCGATGTTGGTAACGGCCCTCGGCAGCGCCCTGGTCGAAGGCCGCAGCCAGCAGTTCGGCCGCATCGTTGTGAAGATCGATTCCATCGACGCCGCCGCTATTGCCTAGCGTAAAGCGCGGATCGCCAGCGCAGGAACCCCTCCGGACCGTCTTCCACTTGCGGAATCGCCTCCCGCGAACCCGCCACTTGCAGATCCGCCACCGCGTTCCGGCGGATCACGTCCCGGACGGTGGCCAACTTTCCGTCCCACCGCGCCTGTCGACCCGCACGGGCCTCGTTCACCGCCAGATCTGCGGTTGCCCGCGCGGCCGCGGCCATCGGCGCCACGGCTCCCGCCGCCGGAGCGAGTGGCTCGGGCATGGAGAAGGGAAGCACGCGCACTTCAAGCGGCCGGATGATCCACGTGCCAATCTTCATCTGGACCTCCAACCGGAAGCCCGGCAACTGCGTCTCCCGCGGGAACGCCAGATCCAGCAGATACACGCTCGTTGTCTGCTCCGGCACATTCTCGTCCGGGTCCGGCATGACGCCGAACTCCGGCAAGCGGCGCAGCTCGGCGAGGCGGTCCGGAACGCCGCTCGTAAAATGCTCTCGAAACAGGCGGACGCCACACGCGTCGAGCGGATTCGGGACGATATAGAGGAAGAAACTCGTCCGCGCCGGCGCGGTCACCGCGACATGGAAACTCAAGTTCGCCCCCCGCGGCGCGGCAGGCGATAGGATCTCTCGTGGTTTCGCTCCCCGATCGGCCGCCACGACGGCGCCAAACGGATCGATGCGGACATACTCCGAGTAGATCTCAACCGCTGGGGCGGTCCGCGGCCGCAGTTGCGCGGCAAGCCAATGGCGGCGGGAGAGCGGCATGGAAGGCTCCCTTTATGGTGCCACGTTCGCCGTTCAACCTCGCCAAAAGAAAACGGGAAAGTTTCATCCTGTTTTAAATTCGCTATTAGCGGAAAAGGTCCTTCCGATGAGTGATTTAGGCCATGGAGCAGTCGCGGCCCCAACCCAGGAGAGAACTGATGAAGCCCACAGTGAAGAGTGCAAGAGAGACAAAGTCGCGCTTTTTGGAGATGATGCGGGAGCTTCAGCCCAAACTGAATTGCGCAAATTTCTCTGATCGAATGGCGTTGGAGGAGTTGCCTGCCGCCGATCGCAAGATGGCGGGTGCGGTGAACGAACTCATCGATCATCTGGCGCAGCAGGCAAGCGAGAGTCACCGTACTGTCGATGGCGAGAAGGCACTCCTTGCCGAAGAACTCGCCGACGCTCGCGCCATCGTCCGCGTCGTCGCCGAAATCTCCCACGCGGCTACGCCGCACGAGGCCGCCAGCCTGGCCCTCGATGCCGTGCGTTCGACCTTCGGCTGGGCCTATGGCTCTTATTGGGTGATCGACGCGCAGGATCGTGCACTCCGGTTCGCCGCCGAGGTGGGCACTGTCAACGAAGAGTTCCGCCGCGTTACGCAAAAGGCTCGCTTCCCCGAAGGTGTGGGGCTAAACGGCCGCGCTTGGGCACGCCGCGAACTAGTCTTTGTCGCCGACCTGGCGGAGGTGAAGGACTGCGTTCGCGCTCCGTCCGCGCAACTGGCCGGTGTCAAGTCCGGCGTCTGTTTTCCGATTGAAGTGGAGGGCCAAGTGGTGGCCACGATGGACTTCTTCGCCACCGAAACGCTCTCGCCCAGCCCGGAGCGACTCGAAGCGTTGCGCAGTGTCGGCCGTCTCGTCTCCTCCGCCATCGCCCGCCTTCGGGAAGCCGAGCGCCAGAAGAGCGCGACGCAGGATTCTGAAGCGGTCGCTCGCGTCCTCACTGCCCTGGGCTCGGCAACTTCGGAAGAGGAGGCGGCCCGCTCCGCTATCGATACCGTGCGTGCCGCATTCGGGTGGAACTACGGATCGTATTGGACTTTGGATCGCAAAGATAAGAGTCTCCGGTTCAGCGCCGAATCCGGAAGCGTTACCGAGGAGTTCCGCCGCGTGACGCAATCCGCCCGTTTTGCGGAGGGCGAGGGTCTGTCCGGCCGCACGTGGCGTGCCCGCGAACTCTGCTTCGTGCGGGACCTGGGCGAGCTGACAGATTGCGTGCGCCGCGAGTCGGCTCAGCGAGCCGGGGTCAAGTCGGGCGTCTGCTTCCCGATTTTGATTGGTGGTGAAATCACTGGCACCATGGACTTTTTTACCCTCGAAACGCTCGATCCCAGCCCGGAAAGATTGAACGCCCTGCGCAGTGTCGGCCAGTTGGTCTCCACAGCGTTCGAGCGGATCCGCGATACGAAGCAGCAGGCCGAGACCGCCCGCGACACGGCGGCTATCAATCGAGTTCTCGAAGCCATGGGCCGTGCGACCACCGTGACCCAGGCCATCGGTAGCGCTCTGGAGATTGTCCGGGAGGCCTTCGGCTGGGCGTACGGCTCGTACTGGCCGGTTGATCCCGCGACGCAGACGTTGCGGTTCGGCCAGGATTCCGGTTCCGTCAGTGAGGAGTTCCGCCGCGTGTCGACGGAAGCCCGCTTCCGTGAGGGCGAAGGCTTCAACGGCCGCGCTTGGCGGGCGCGCGATCTGGTCTTCGTCGACGACCTGGGCACAGTCACCGACTGTTCGCGCCGCGAGTCTGCCGTTCGACTGGGAGTGAAAAGCGGAGTCGCCTTCCCGCTCCTGCTCCAAGGCTCCGTTCTCGGTACCCTCGACTTCTTCGTGATGAACACCATCTCCCCGAGCCCGGAGCGCCTGGAGGCGTTGCGGAACGTGGGCCGGCTTGTCTCGCGCACGATTGATCGGCTCTTCACCGAGGAACGGAACCGGCGCGAGGCCACGTTCCAGGAACGCGAGGTCGCCCGCCTGGTGGCCAACCTCGAATTCATGGCTGCCGGTACGCTGGACTCAGTCGATCCCTCGATTGCAACCGCGGAAGAAGACATCCATGCCGTGGTCGGCAACTTCGCCAAACTCAACACTGGTCTCGCCTCCACCGCTGCCGCCATCCGGCGTCTGATCGCCGACACCGGCCACCTGGCGGCTTCGGCCCAAGCCGGCGACCTGAAAGTGCGTGTCGACGCCTCCGTGCATCAGGGCAGCTTCCGCCAGGTTGTGGACGGCGTGAACCGCGCCCTCGACGCCGTCATCGGACCGCTCGATACCGCCGCTGCCTATGTCGAACGGATCAGCATCGGCGATTTGCCGCCCGTCATCACCCAGACCTATCAAGGGGACTTTGACGCGCTCCGCAATAACCTGAACGCCCTGATTGAGTCCATGCACAAGGTCAGCCACACGGCCGACACGGTGGCGCAAGGCGACCTGACGGTGGAGATCCTGCCACGCTCCGATCGGGATCAGCTCATGCGGTCGCTCGCCCAAATGGTCGCCTCGCTCACTTCCACCATCGGTCAGATCAAGACGGCCGCCAATGAAGTCGCCGCGGGTAGCGTGGCGCTCTCTACGGCGACCACGCAATTGTCCGAAGGCGCCAGCGAACAGTCCGCCGCCGCCGAACAGGCCTCCTCTTCGATGGAGGAAATGGTTTCCAACATCCGGCAGAACGCTTCCAACGCCGAGCAGACCGAGAAGATCGCCGTGCAGTCGGCAACGGAAGCCAAAGAGAGTGGGCGCTCCGTCGGCGATGCGGTCAACGCCATGAAGGAGATCGCCAGCAAGATCTCGATTATCGAGGAGATCGCCCGGCAGACCAACATGCTGGCTCTCAACGCCGCGATTGAAGCGGCACGCGCCGGAGAACACGGCAAGGGCTTTGCCGTCGTCGCTGCGGAGGTCCGCAAGTTGGCCGAGCGCAGTCAGAAGGCCGCCGGCGAAATCAATCACCTCTCGGCCTCAACGGTCAAAGTGGCGGAGCGGGCGGGCGACATGCTGAATCGGCTCGTTCCCAACATCGAGAAGACGGCCGCCCTCGTCCAGGAGATCAGCGCCGCCAGCGCCGAACAACAGACCGGAGCCGAGCAGATCAACACCGCCTTGCAGCAGCTCCAGTCGGTCATTCAACAAAACGCGAGCGCCTCCGAAGAGATGGCGGCGACCAGCGAGGAGCTCTCCTCGCAGGCCGAGCAGATGCTGGGTTCGGTCGACCGGTTCCAGGTGGGCGAAGCCGGGGAATCCGAATCTTCCATCCTCCGCCTCGATCGTGCCGTCGCCGTCCGTCCCTCCGCCCAGGCCCGCCCGGCTCCGGTGCGGCCGGGCAGCGGCCGCGGATCCCAGCCCGCGCCGCCCCCGATTCCGCGCGCCGTCCAATCCGTCAGCCGGCCCGCGGGGCACGCGCGGAAGGGCGCGGGCGTCAGCCTCGATCTGCTCTCCGGATCCGACGATCTGGATCAGCAGTATCAGCGCTACTAACACCGGGCCAGTATCCCCGACTCGCGCCCGTGACAGGAGATCAATATGAACGTTGCTGAAGCATCCAATGTCCAACCCTACCTCACGTTCAAGCTCGGCGTAGAAGTCTTCGCCCTCGAAGTGAGTAAAGTGCGAGAGGTCCTCGACTTCACTACCATCACGAAAATTCCCCGCACTCCTGAGTTCCTGAGGGGGGTCATCAATCTTCGCGGCAGCGTCGTCCCGGTCGTCGACCTCCGGCTGGGCTTCGGCCTTGACTCGGTCGAGACAACCGTCAACACCTGCATCATCGTTGTCGAAGTGGCGATGGAAAACGAGACCGTCATCGTCGGCGCCCTCGCCGACGCCGTCGAAGAGGTCATCGATATCGACGCCGCTCACATTCAGCCGCCGCCCCGGCTCGGCTCGGCGATTCAAACGGATTTCATCCAAGGCATGGGGAAACGTGAGAACGGTTTCCTCATGATCCTCAACATCGACCGCATCTTCTCGGCCACCGACGTCTCCCATCTGGCTCAGGCCGCAAGGTAGCCCATGCCGGCCCTCCCGATCGAAAACCTGTCCCAGATCGCTCCCGCTGATTTCGCCCGGCTGCGCGCTCTCATCGAAGACCGGTGCGGCATTCAGTTGCCAGATACCAAGCGGCCCATGGTGGAGGCCCGCCTCCGCAAGCGTCTTCTGCAACTCGGCCTGGCTTCCTTCTCCGACTACTGGCGTCTGCTGTTCGACCCGGCCCATCGGGCCACCGAACTCGTGCCGCTCACGGATGCGCTGACCACCAACAAGACGGATTTCCTCCGAGAGCCCGCGCATTTCGCCCTCCTCGAACAGACCGTCCTGCCTGCTCTCTATGCCTCGGGCATCGGCCGGCAAACGCCCATGCGCGTCTGGAGCGCGGCCTCCTCCACCGGCGAAGAGCCGTACACACTGGCCATGGTTCTTTCGCAATGGGGCCGGTCTCAACGCTCGCTCGACTTCTCAGTTCTGGGCACCGACATCTCCACCCGGGTGCTCGCCCGGGCCCGGGAGGGGACCTATGACGAGGCCGCCGTTGCTCCTCTTTCTGAATCCTGGCGGCGTGCCTATCTTCTCCGCGCCCGCGGCGCGTCCTCCCCGGCGCCTTTCCGGATTGCTCCGGAACTCCGTGCCCGCGTCCGGTTCGGCCAACTCAATTTGATGGATGCCGACTACGGCTTGCCCCATCGCTATCACATCATCTTCTGCCGTAACGTCATGATCTACTTCAATCGCCAAACGCAGGCCGAGGTCACCCGGAAGCTGACGGAAAACCTCGTCCCCGGAGGCTATCTCTTCGTAGGGCACTCCGAGTCGTTGCAATCTCTCGATCTGCCGCTTACCGCTCTTGCCCCCAGTGCCTATCAATGGGGTGCGTTGCGGCCGGCTGACGACGGCAAAGGGGCAGAACAACAGTGACCCGATTCTTCCTTCACCCCGGCGCCGTCCGCTTCGCGGGAACTCCCGAACGCATTGAAACCATTCTCGGCTCCTGCATTTCCGTCTCCCTGCGCGACCCGCAAACCGCCGCGGCCGCGCTCTCCCACTGTGTCCTTCCCAACGCCCCGCCCGCCGCGGCCGCGCACGATCGCTACCGTTTCTGCGATACGGCTGTCGAGGGGATGCTCGAGTGGTTTGCCGATCGCAACGTTCCGGCCGCTCGGCTGGAAGTGAAGATCTTCGGCGGCGCCGAAGTGCTCCCCGGTTGTGCCGGCGCCTCCGTCGGCGCGCTCAACGCCCAGCGGGCAATCAGCGTACTCGCCCGCTTTGGCCTTAAACCGCAGGCCCGGGAGACCGGGGGCGATAGCGGCCGTTACCTGGTCTTCGATACCGCCACGGGCGGCGTCTGGATCCGCCAACTTTCTAAGGATCGCACCCAATGAAGCCTCCGGTTTCCGTTCTCATCGTGGATGATTCCGCACTCGTCCGGGGAGCTCTGTCAGAGATCCTCGGTTCGGATCCCCGCCTCTGCGTCCTGCCTCCGGCGAGCGACCCGTTCGTTGCCGCCGCCCGGATCAAAGAGCGGGTGCCCGATGTCATCGTCCTCGATGTCGAAATGCCGCGTATGGATGGCATTACGTTTCTTCGCCGGTTGATGGCGCAGCACCCCATTCCGGTCGTGTTGTGTTCGGGAGCGGCGGAAAGCGGCTCGCGCGTAGCCCTTGACGCCCTCGACGCCGGCGCTGTCGAAGTCATCTCCAAGCCTCAAATGGGCACCCGGCAGTACTTCGAAGAGTCCCGCGTGACAATCTGCGACGCGGTTTACGCCGCCTCCCAGGTTCCCGTCAGAACCCGCCGAACCGCCGCTCCGGTTACCCCCAAACTCAGTGCCGACGCTGTGCTGGCGAAGACCCGCAAGACACGCCCGGCCGCACTCACCGATCCGATCTTCGTCATTGGGGCTTCCACCGGGGGAACCGACGCCCTCGCGGCCCTCTTAAGTGAACTTCCGGCCGAGATGCCGGGGATCGTCATCGTTCAGCACATGCCTGAGTTCTTCACGGCCTCGTTTGCCGACCGGCTCGACCGGCTCTCCGCGCTGTCGGTGAAGGAGGCCGAATCGGGCGACGAGGTCCAGTATGGTCAGGTGCTTCTGGCCCGCGGGAACCGCCATCTGGTCCTGCAACGCCGCCATAACCGATTCCTGGTCGAACTGGTCGATGGGCCGCCCGTCTCTCGCCACCGACCCTCAGTAGACGTTCTGTTCCGCTCCGCCGCGCAGGAGGCTGGGCGGTCCGCGATCGGCGTCATCCTCACCGGCATGGGCGACGACGGCGCCACGGGTATGCTCGAACTCAAGCAGGCCGGCGCCCACACCATTGCTCAGGACAAGGACTCGTCAGTTGTCTTTGGCATGCCGAATGAGGCGATCAAGCGCGGCGGGGTCGATCGCATCCTGCCCCTCAACCGGATTGCCGCCGCTCTCATTCAACTGGCCCGAGAGAGGAAGCAATGAACCCGCAACTTCTCTCCGCCCCCGCCGAACTCACCCTTCCGGCCGCCGCCGGCTTCCTCGAACAACTGTTGGCCGCCCCTGGCCCTCTCCAGGTGGATCTCGCCGCCACCACGGAGATCGATCTCGCCGGACTGCAACTTCTGATTGCCGCCGCGCAGGACCAGCGGATCACCTTCGCCCCGAGCTTTTCCCCGCCGCTCGACGCCGCGTGCCGCGCGGCCGGGATCAATCCAGCTATCTTCACCCCGGGAGACCATAATGTCTAAAACCATTCTCGCTGTCGACGACTCCGCCAGCATGCGGCAGCTCGTCAGCTATACCCTACGCACGGCAGGCTTCACCGTCATCGAAGCCTGCGACGGACAGGACGCCCTCGACAAACTCAATTCCCCTGTCAACCTTGTCCTCACCGACCTCAATATGCCCCGGCTCGATGGCCTCGCCCTCACGCGGGCAATCCGAGCTTCGACCGACCACCGCTATACGCCCATTCTGCTCCTCACCACGGAGTCGGAGCCGGCCCGCAAGTTGGAAGGCAAGGCCGCGGGAGCCACGGGCTGGTTAGTCAAGCCGTTTCAGCCCGAGCAACTGCTGGCGACCATTAAGAAGGTGCTGGGATGAATGGGACCGATGGCTTCCCGGACCGCCGTCTCGCGTTCTGTGAAGAGGCCCGCGACCTCCTAGCGGATCTGGAGGCCGCCCTGCTCCATCTTGAAACCGATCCTCGCGATGAAGAAACCATCGGCCGCGTGTTCCGTGCGATGCATACCATCAAAGGGTCGGGCGCCATGTTCGGTTTCGACGCCGTAGCCTCGTTCACGCATAACATCGAGTCCGCCTATGACCTCGTCCGCTCCGGCCGCTTGGCCGTCAATCCGCTCCTGATCTCGCTCACTCTGGCCGCGCGCGACCATATTTTCCATCTGCTCGAAGCCTCCGTCAACGGAGGGCCGCTGCACCAGGAGGCGGAACAGACCATCCTCGATGCCATCCGGGAGTTCGTCGAGGCGGGCGGCGGCGCCCCCACGCCCACAGCCAGCCGCGCCGAGTCCCCGTTGCCAGACGCCTTCCGGCACTACGCCATCCGCTTTGTCCCGCCTCCGGGTTTGTTTGAACGCGGCTCGAACCTCCTGCCCCTCTTCGAAGAGCTGGGGGGACTTGGCGATCTCACCATCCTCGCCGACACCGCGGCCATCCCTCCGCTAGCCGGGTTCCAGCCCGACCACTGTTACCTTGCCTGGGACATGCGCCTCCGCACCACAAGTTCTGCCGAGGCCATTCGCGACATCTTCGTCTTTGTCGATGAGGGCGACTGCCTGTCGATCACCGAAGAAAGCCAGTCCGCACCGGCCGCCGAACTCTCCGCCGAACGCGCTCAGGCGGCACCCGTGGCTCCGGCCGACGGACCCGCCGCCGCCGCCCGGCCCACAACCTCCAGCCTCCGCGTATCGGCCGCCAAGCTCGACGAACTCATCAACATCGTCGGCGAACTCGTCACCATTCAGGCCCGTCTCTCCCGCTTCGCCGCCCAATCGGGTGAGATCGAAATCTCCCACATCGCCGAGGAAACAGAGCGCCTCACCAGCATGCTCCGCGACAACACGATGAGCATCCGCATGTTGCCCATTGAGGCGACCTTCGCCCGTTACCGCCGCCTGGTTCGCGATCTCGCCGGAGAACTCGGCAAGGAGATCGAGTTGGCGACCGAAGGCGGCGACACCGAACTCGACAAGAGTGTCATCGATCAGATTGCCGATCCCCTCGTACACCTCATTCGCAACTCCGTCGACCACGGCATCGAACCCCCAGCCGAGCGGCGCCAGGCCTCCAAACCGGCGTGCGGCCGCCTCGTCCTCTCGGCGGCACACTCCGGTTCGCAGGTTCTGATCCGGGTGTCGGATGACGGCCGCGGTATCGACCCCGCTCGTGTCCGGGCCAAGGCCATAGAAAAGGGGTTGATTGATCCCCATGCCGAACTCTCGGAGACCGAGATCTTCGCTCTTATCTTCCGCACGGGTTTCTCGACGGCTGCTTCGGTCTCCTCGGTCTCCGGTCGCGGGGTCGGCATGGATGTCGTCAAGAGAAACGTCGAGGCCCTCCGGGGAACCATCGACCTGACTTCGACTCCCGGCCAAGGCACGGTGTTCACGCTCCGCCTCCCCCTGACGTTGGCCATCATCGATGGCCTGCTCGTCCGGGTCGCCTCCCAGCATTTCGTCTTCCCGGTCGCTCAGGTCCTCGAATGCCTGGAGGCCAACACGGCCGACCTCCACTGTGGCCGCCGCGAATTCATCGAGGTCCGGGGCAAACTGGTTCCCCTCGTCTTCCTGCAACGCTTCTTCCGCTTTTCGGCAGACCCCGGCATCCGCGCTCAGATCCTGATCGCCCAGACCTCGGCCGGCAACTTCGGCTTCGTCGTTGACGAAGTCATCGGCGATCACAAGACAGTCATCAAGCAGTTAGGACCCCTCTATCGGCAAGTGGAGGGCGTCTCCGGCGCCACCATACTCGGCGACGGAAGCATAGCCCTCATCCTCGACGCCGATAGACTCGCCGAGTCGGCGGTAGACGAGGCGGCCCGCCCCGCCGCCTGATAGAGACACTCCTCACCCGGATTCCAGCCCCTCTGAAACCAGCAGCCAATGTCGAAAACCCACTCAAACATCAGGCCGCTGGCCGATATGAATAATTGTCGCCAAATGTTGCAAGAATTGGATCGAAAATTCGGCTTGCCAAGGTTCCTCAACGCCCTGACGTTCCGTCCGGCATGGCTGGTCGCCTCCTCGGCTGCGGCACGGAGTCGATTCGCCCTGGCTCCCCACGCCGCGGATCCCCTCGCCTCGAATCCGAACTCGGCAGCCCCCGCCGACGACCCTCTTCAACTCCTCCGCGACTGCGCCGGCACTCTCGAACCCTTCATCCACGAATCCGAAACCGCGCTGGCCGCCATCGGCGCCGTAATGGCCGACCTGTTCGAAGGCGCCGATCTGATTCGGGGTGACGCGCAGAGCTTCCGGGATTCGATCGCTACCATGGCGGAAAGCTCCAACTCAAAGCTCCTGGAGATCGCGGCCAGCCTGCGGAACTCGATCGCGCAGCTCACCGAAAGCCGCGCCCTCATCCAAATGCTGGACCGCCGCCTCGCCACCGTCATCACCGACTTCGCCGGGCTCGAAGCCGGCGTTCGCGAGTTTCGCGTGCTCGGGACCCTGATTCGAATTGAAGGCACCACGCGGGCCGCCGATTCCGACGACTTCGTCACCATCTCCGAGCAGGCCGGCGGAATCGCCACCAATCTCGGCGAGTTAGTGCAACAGATCCGCGACGCCACCGCCGAATTGCGGGTCTCTTTCCGAACCGTCTCGCTCGAACTGAACCGGCTCACGACAATCTCCCAGAAAACCATCGTCGCTCTCCTCGACGACGTCACCGCCCTCGAAGCGGCCATCGCCGCAGAGCACCGGTCCGTGGGCGCCGCGGCCGATGGAACCATGCTCGGCCTCGAACGCATCCGGAACTCGATCGGCGAACTGGTCTGCGCCCTGCAGATCCACGACATCCTCCGGCAGCAATCGGAACACACCATTTCCAGTCTGTCGGAACTCGATCAGACCCGAGACCTCGCCGACCCCGGCTTCCATGCCTGCCGCAGTGTCGTCCGCGCCCAGATGAAAAACACGCTCGCCCTCTGCGACCAAGCCGCGCAGAGCGTGGAGGCCGGCCTCGACTCGGCGGGCCAGCAACTCGAACGGATCGCCACCATCGTTCACGACGTTGCCGGACTCACCCGTCTCGATTCGCCCTCCCGCCAAGCCCTCCGCTCGAGCACCGGCGCAATCCTCGCAGCCTTGCCGGTCGTCGAGCAAGGCGATATCGCCTTGCAGAAGGCCTTGGCCGACCTCCTGCACGGCTCTACAGCCATTCTCGACGTCGTGGACAAGGTCAGCCTCGCCATGCTCAACATGCGCTGGCTGGGACTCAATGCCACCATCCAAAGCGCCAACCGGCCCCAGTCCGGCTCCGCCATCGAAACGCTCGGAGACCGCACCGCCGCCCTGGCCGGGAATGTCGATGGGGAGTGCGGCCACATCCGCCACGCGCTCGATCAACTTCGTCAGGATGTCAACGAATACTCGCAAGCCACCGTCGGATCCCTCGGTCAGCAAGGCATTCGACAAGTAATCGAAAACAGCGCCGCGCTCTTTGACCAGGTCCACCGCACGATGCACGCCAAGGTGGAGCGGCAGGGCTCGTTGCAGCAGACGCTCCGGCAGAAACTCGATGGCGCGCAGTCGGCCCTATCGCAGTTCCGCGATACCCAAGCCGCCCCGGCCCACGCGGCCGCCCGCCTCCCCGCCTCGCCCGGCCTGTCCGGCGCCCTCTCTCCCGCCGCCACCGAACTGCTCCACTCCTGGTTCGCCCGCTACACCATGGCCTCCGAACGCCGCGTCCACTCCGAATGTCTCGGCCTCCCCTTCGCCGAAGTCGAGCTCGATGCCGACGCCGAATGCGATATCGAGCTCTTCTAGCCCGCTATCTCCCCAGCACCCCCCGAATCCCCGCCCACCCCCACCTTCGCCGCATAACTCTTCAACCAGGCATTCAAAGCCACAATCTGCCCCGGCGGCCGCTGCCCCGTCTTCGGCCGCGCCGTATAATCACTCACCGGCAGCACCGCGCACAGAACTACCTTTATCCCCCGCCCCCGTGCTAACTCCACCATCGCCTCAACATTATCCGTAATCATCCGCATCGTCACCGGACCCGTATTCCGCGCCACGTCGTTAGTCCCCGCCAGCAGAATCATCGCCGCCGGCTCCAGCCGAATCACATCCGGCATCATTCTTACTAACATCTGCGCCGTCTTCTGCCCACTAATCCCCCGGTTCACATACGGCCTCCCCGGCAAATAATCTCCTAACTTCTACGCATCGATAATGGAGTCCCCCAGAAACACTACGCCCCCCGGCGTCACCTTCGAGTTATCAGCCGCATATCTCCCCAACTGGTTCCAATCCTGTAACTGGTCCGCCAACCCCTGCGCCGCCGCCGCCAAGCAACATCCCGCCTTCGGAGGCGCAAACTCCTCCACCACCTGCCCCCACATCGCCCCCGCCATGCCCATCGCCGCTACCCATTTCCACATCGTCCCTCTATCCTACTCCCCCTTCCCCCGGCCTCTTACTCCCCCCGGGAATTGACCGCCCAGTCAGTCTCCTGTACCATCAGTCAATGGCAGTCGCCGGCAAGTCCAAAAAAGACGTCCTCCAGGAATTCCGCTCCACCGAAATCCTCGAAGCCGCCCGCCACGTCTTCGCCCTCCGCGGCTACCACGCCGCCACCATCGACCAAATCGCCACCCACGCCGGCGTCGCCAAAGGCACCGTCTACCTCTATTTCGATTCCAAACGCGACCTCTTCCTCGCCTCCCTCCGCGAAGGCGTCCTCGCCCTCCACGCCGAAGTCGCAGCCCAACTCCGCGCCTCCCCCACCCCCAAATCCCAGCTCCAAGCATTCATCAACGCCCGCTTCCACTACTTCTCCCGCAACCGCGACTTCTTTCGCATCTATTACACCGAGTTCCCCCAACTCGCCACCGTCACCGGCCAACCCGAACTCCAAGACCTCTACGAACAACAAGCCCAACTCCTCGAATCCGTCCTCGCCGACGGCATCCGCTCCGGCCACCTGCGATCTTGCCCCGTCCCCAGCACCGCCCGCCTCGTCTACGACCTCATCCGCTCCGCCCTCGCCCAGCACATCTTAAATGAGCCCGCGGATAACCCCCACCCCGAAGCCACCGTCTTCAACTTCATCTGGAAAGGCATCAGCCAATCATGAAAGCCCTCATCCTCATCACCGTTCTCTTATCCCTAACCGCCTGCGAAAAGTCCGCCCCCAGCACCCAGGCCGCAGCTGTCCCCCCCGTCCCCGTCAAACTCGCCACCGCCACCCTCCGCGCCGTCCCCCTCGAAATCAAAGCCATCGGCAAAGTCGAACCCTACGCCTCCATCCAGGTCCGCTCCCAAATCGCCGGCGTCATCACCAAAGCCCACTTCACCGAAGGGGACTTCGTCAAAGCCAACGACCTCCTCTTTGAAATCGACCCCCGCCCCTACCTCGAATCCGTCCGCCAATGGGAAGCCAACCTCGCCCGCGACAAAGCCCTCCAAGCCCAGGCCGAAGCCACCCTCGCCTCCGCCCAGGCCCAGGAAGTCTTCTACGCCATGCAAGCCACCCGCTACGAACGCCTCGCCGCCGAAGGCCTCGGCTCCCGCGAACAAGCCGACCAGGCCGCCGTCGAAGCCCGCGCCCGACGCACCAACGTCCGCGCCGTCTCCGCCAACATCGACTCCATCAAAGCCACCATCCGCGCCGACGAAGCCGCCCTCGATAACGCCAAACTCAATCTCTCCTATTGCTCCATCCGCGCCACCCTCACCGGCCGCACCGGCGACATGCGCATCAAACCCGGCAACCTCATCAAAGCCAACGACTCCGACCTCGTCACCATCCACCAGGTCCAGCCCGCCTTCGTCGCCTTCACCGTCCCTGAAATCCGACTCGCCACCCTCCGCCAACGCCTCCAGTCCGGCCGCCTCACCGTCACCGCCAATATCCCCGGCGACACCAAACCAGACTCCGCCGGCCACATCGCCTTCTTAGATAACGCCGTCGACCCCGCCACCGGCACCATCCGCCTCAAAGCCACCTTCCCCAACCCCGATACCCGCCTCTGGCCCGGCCAGTTCGTCCACGTCCGCGTCCTCCTCTCCGAACAACAAAACGCCGTCGTCATCCCCGCCGCCGCCCTCCAAAACAGTCAGTCCGGATCCTACGTCTACGTCGTCACCCCCAATCAAACCGTCGAACTCCGCCCCGTCACCCTAGGTCCCCGCATCGACCGCGACATCGCTATCGAAACCGGCCTCTCCGGCGGCGAATCCGTCGTCGTCGAAGGCCAGCTCCGGCTCGCGCCCGGCTCCAAAATCAAGGCGGCCTCCTAATGCTACCCCGCTCCCAAGGCTTCACCAGCACGTTCATCTACCGCCCCATCGCCACCACCCTCATCATGCTGGCGATCTCCCTCTTCGGGCTCGTCGCCTATAAGTTCCTCCCCGTCTCGGATCTCCCCAACGTCGACCTCCCCACCCTCGTCGTCTCCGCCTCCCTCCCCGGCGCCAACCCCGAGACCATGGCCTCCGCCGTCGCCACCCCCCTCGAACGTCAGTTCTCCACCATCGAAGGCCTCGATTCGATGAACTCGTCGAGCACCCTCGGCGCCACCTCCGTCACCCTCCAGTTCGCCCTCTCCCGAGATCTTGACGCCGCCGCCCAGGACGTCCAAGCCGCCAGCACCCAGGCCGGGGCGCCGGGGGCGCCGCGGGGGGGGGGGGCGGCCCCCCGGCGGGGGGGGGGGGCCCGGGGGG
>JBBQRA010000130.1:0-16942 GCA_038215275.1 Bryobacterales bacterium
GACAAAGACCTTCAAGCTACATCCAGTATTCCCAACGCCCCGTCCAGATCGTAAACAACGATAGGCAGAGGTTGGTGACGCCATGCGCCAGGAACAGGTCACCCAGCCGCTTCGTCTTCACCATCCACAAGTTGTAGATTACGCCAGTCACCAAGCCCACCTCCCAGAATGGCCCATGCTCGGAGGCGAACAGCGCAGCGGAGATCAGAACGGCCGAGAGCGAATAGGCGCCCAGCGGCACCTTCAGAAAGTCCGGGTTGATCAACCAGCGCATCAACCAGCCACGCCAGAAGAGCTCTTCGAGGATCGGCACCAGAATCGCCGCCCGCAATGTCCGGAACACGAGAACGCCCACGGAACCCAATGCCTCGGGCGGAATCGAACTCGACACTTGGCCCGTCAACGAGTTCGTAAACAGCCAGTGTTGCCGGTAGCCGGGAATCAGGGTATCCGGGGCGATCCAAAGCAGCCACACCCCCACTCCCACCGCGATACTTTGCAGCGGCGCGGCGCAGCGGAAGTCGACCACGTGGCGCGAGAAAAACCAAATGACCGCGGTCAAAACAATGACGCGGAAGTACTGTTCGAGGCGCGGGTCCCACGGCCAGTAAGGCGCGGCAACCAGAAGGAGCATAAAGACCGCAAACGGAGCGACGTAGGGGACAGCGGGATGTTTCATTAGGGCTTGGTTCCCCGGATCCAGTTCAGGATTGTGTTGTACTCCGGCGAGCCCTTTTCAAACCGGACGCCGCCTCCATGAGCCAGTTTCTTTGCGCCGAGCGTTCCTTCGCTCTCAGCATCGGTGATCGGTTTCAGCAGGATTAGGCTTTGCTCCGGCTCCTCCAGGTTGATCACGTTTTTTGCAGTCGTCAGCGTGGCATTGAACTGAGTGTGCGAAGCATGGCAGTGCACACAGGCCTGCCCGTCCTTGCCGCGAGTCGTCAGAATTGGCTCCACATAGCCGCGGAAGTAGTCATCGTCGGGCCGCGCGCCGGTAGCGCTCGCCCGCGGGCCACCGGGCTTGCGGGGAGTCACCGGAGCCCGGCCCCACGCCTGCAAATTCGGAAGCTGCGCCGGCAATTCGGAGAGCAACTGCTTCACGATCGGCTCCCGGTCTCCCTGCAGAGGACCAGCCAACCGCGACGCCTCGCCGAAGTTGACATCCCGCAGAATGATGGACGCGCCCCGCGCCAGCGCACCCAGTTCCGGATCGTTCAGCAGCGGCCGCAACGCCCGGGCCAAGCGGTCGTTGGCGGGGCCGAAGAACACGATTTGCTCAACATCGTTGCCGATGCGGTTGTACACCGGCGGGAACGCCGTCGTATGGTCGGCGGTGGGGTCGTAGACATCACCGCGCCGCAGTTCGAACTCCGTCAGACCCGTCAAAAGCATCTTCTTCTGCGGCACGGTACCCGATTCGAGCACCTTGGCAAACTTGCGCGACAGGCGATCTTCGACGGCCAGCCGCCCCTTCACCACCTGCTCCCGGTCTTCCAGCCGCGCAATGCCCGGCACCCAGTTGTTATAGAGGTAGCGGATATTTTCGTCGGCCAGGTTATACACGGCTTCCTTCAGCGCCCGGTCGAGCCAAGGATGTTGCGGCTGCGCCATCGCGGCCAGCAAGGCGTCCTCAATCGTTTCCCGCGCGGCCAAGTTCGGCGACCAAAACCAGAACTGCCACAGCGCCTTCGCGGTCTGCAGCCGGATGGCCGGCGCCGGATCCTGCAACAGCTTCGCCAAAGGCGCGGCGAACTCCGGCCGGCGGGCCAAGGCGGCGAAATGCGAGGAGAAGACACGCGTCGCGCCCCAACGCGTCCGTTCGTGCTTGGAACTCAGCGCCGCGATCAGCGGCTGCACCGGCGTGTCCGGATACTCGCTGTAGAGCTGCCGGATCTGCAGAGCGGTTTCGCGCTGCGCGAGTTTCGAGGGATGGCCGAGCGCGTTGAAGTCCGGATTCGGCTTCGTGTGCGTCGCGCTCGCGGCTTGGCCGGTGTTCGGATAGTAGGCGCTGAGCGCCAACACTGCCATTTGTGTCTCGCGGAAGGGAGTCCGGAAATTCTCGTAGGTCTGCAGCGGATCAAGCCACCCGCCGAACGACTGCTGCCGCTTTAACAGGAAGTCGAGGCCCTTCTTCACCTGTGGATTGGAAAGCGGGATACCCGCCGCGTGCAACGTCCACAACGCATGGCCGGTCTGGAACTCCACCGGCAACGACTCCGGCTCCAGCTTTGCCGACCATTGGCCATCGGCGCGCTGCAGGGCCAGCAGGCGGGCGGCGTTGGCCGTGATCTTGGCCTGATACCTGGTCTTATCGATCGCAGCCAGCGCCAGCGTCTGATAGCACAGGTCGATCGTGTTCTTCACGGCGTCCTGTTCAATCAGAGCGGCCACCTGAGGGTCGCGGGTGTTCTCCCATGCGTACCAGGCCACCTCATAGGTCGAAACCAAAGGCGTATTGCCGTTGGTCTCATCCGGCGGCAGCTTGGTCCGGTCGCGGTAGTAGAGCTGCAGGTACTCTCCGACGCCCTTATGAAAATCCTGCCGTCGCGGAGCGCCGGTCTGCTGTTCATAGAGGGCCGTCAGGTGAGACATACGGCTCAAGACGTTCGCCCCCGCCGAAATGACGCGGGACCACACGGCGCCCTCTTGCTCAAAACCGTAGAGCGGCCGGGGATTGTTGTAGAAACGTTCGGCCAGGAAGGCGAGTTGCCGCGGGTAGTGGGTCGCGTAACCGTGACGGTTGGCATAGAGTTGCGCACGCAACGTGAAGTGCGTGGGATGACAGGCGACACACAGCGTGGTTTCCTGATGCGGCGTGGCAATCCGGTCGTAGACCCCGCCGCGGCGGGGTGTATTGGCATGCCACGAATCGCCGGCCCCGATCAGATAGTCGAGCGCTACCTGCACCGCCTGCTGCGGCTTTGCGTACGGTGGAGCATCGTAGAGCCGCGTCTCGAGCGTATACGCCGGATGCGACATGCGTACCCGGACAAAGTACGCACCCGGTTCGCGCAGCGTCCGTGTGGTGAACTTGTTGCCGGGCAGCGCCTGCACTTCGTGCGGGAAGGTAACCGGGTCTTCACCCTCGGAGTACTCCACAACCTTGCCATTCACCACGCGGTACAGACTGACGTCGACAGGGATGTTGTCGCGGTCCGGCACATCGAGCGCCAGATGCAGCAGTTTCGGCGGACCCGCCGGGAGTTCAAAGCGGAACCAGTCTTCCGCCGGAGCCTGCTTACGGGAGTCGCCGAGCGGGATGTAGGCGGTCTCATCGCCGGAGCCGAGCACCGGACGCCCAACGGCAATCGGCGTGGCGTCGGCCCAAGAATTGTTGGGTTCGCTTTCGTACTGCTGCTCCGGATCGAGCGGCCGCAGGATCGTGTTCACCGGAATCTGTGCCGGGTGAGTCACATGGAGAGTCAGGCCGTCACCGGCGCCAACGTACGTGAACAAGTCGCCATCGCCAGCATGCAGTTGTTTCGATAGCACCACGGCCGAGCCCCGGCGCAGTTCAACCGTGATTGACGTCCCCCGCAGTTGCGAAGGCTTGGCGACCGAGACCAGCACGGACTGCGGGCCCGGAAGAAGGTTCTTGCGAACTGCGGCGGCGGGGGCGAGCCCTGCCGCCAACAGAGTGAAAAGGAGCGCCAAGCGCATAGTCAGTTAGCCGAGTTTCTGCTGCAACTTCTTGATGTCTTCGAGTTCCTGCTTCTGGGGATTGGCCTTGAGCGCGGCCTCGATGGACCGTTTGGCTTGGGCGCTATCGCCTCGTTGGGAATGAGCCATCGCCAGATGATAGTGGAAGACCGCCACGGCCGGGTATTTTGCGGTCAATTCGTTGAAGATTGGAACCGCGTTATTGGCAAGACCCTTCTTGATGTAGATCCAGCCCAGGGTATCGGAGATCATCGGATCGTTCGGGGCCCTTTGTTTGGCGCGCTGCGCCAAAGTCAGTGCTGTGTCGAGTTCGCTGCCTTCCTCGGCGAGCAGGTAGGCGAGGTTGTTGAGCGCGACGGCGTGGTCCGGTTGAATGCGCAACACCTGCTCATATAGAGGACGCGCCTCGGTTAGCCGCTTCAAACCATCCAGGGTGGTCGCGCGATTCAGCAACGGCGAGACCTGGGTAGGGGCCAGATCCGAGGCCTTTTTCCAGGAGTCGAGCGCGGCCAAGGAATCGCCGCTCAACCGCTGTGATTCCGCCAATCGCATGAACAAGTCGGGCACATTGCTCTGCTCCTGGGCGACTTTCTTGAAAATCGCGACGGCTTGGTCGTGCTGGCCGGCACGCATCGCCACGGTGCCGCGGGCGACCTGGAAGGCGAGCGCCTTCGGGTACTTCACCACCTCCGCATCTACCACCTTGGCTGCGATCTCGAACTGATTCTGCGCCAGATAGGTTTCCACCAGTCCCAATAAACCGCGAAGATCCGGCGGATCCTGATAATAGACGGCCTTGAAATTCTCCTCTGCCCCTTTGAAGTTTTTTTCCCTGAAGTAGAGGTAGCCCAACTGATAGAGCGCGTCGCGGGACTTGGGATTGGACTTAATCGTGTCGAGCAATAGCGCCTTGGCTTGCGGAAGGTCATTGGTGGCCATCAGCGCCTGAGATCTCACGAGGCGGCCGAACATGTTGTTGGGGCTCTGCGAAAGAACTTCCTGCGACAGTTGCAGCGCCGTCGTCCAATCCTGTTTCTGCAAACTAAGTTGTGCGAGTGCATTGCGGGCCGGGAAGAAATCCGGTCGGAGCTTGAGGACTTCGAGCAACTGCACCTTCGAAGCGTCGAGATCGCCGCGAATCATGAGAGCATTGCCGAGATCGAAACGAAGTACCGGATTGTCGGGCAATTTCGATACAACCGACTGCAGATCCGCAATCGCGGCATTCAAATTGTCCGGCTTGCCACCCATAAGCCAAAGATGGGCGCGAAGTGCGATGGCGTCGGCATCTTTGGCATCCAGCTTGAGCATGGACTCCACCACTGTCTGGGCTTCGGTAATCTTTCCATGATTGGAATAGGCCTGCACGAGGCCCATGCGCAAGGACTTCTTCGCCGGTTCGTCCGCCGCTTTGGCTAGGCCTTGCTCCAAAACCTGAATGGACTTTTCAAAATTGCCCAAACGGGTATAAAAGGCCCCGACTGCGTCGTAGGCTTTGGGGAGCTTGTCGCTGTCTTTAACAATGCCGTCGAGGACGGACGTCATGGCCTGCTCGTTCCGAAGCCCGGCGTAGTGGGCGGCGAGAGCGATGTGCCCCTGGATCAAAGCCGGGTTGTTGGCTATGCGCTGCTTGGCCACTTGCTCCGCTTCGGCGTATTTGCTGTTCCGTATATAAAAGGCGTAGAGGAGGTCATACCCTCGCAAATATTCTTTTGAGTTCTCCAGCAGTTTCTTCAGCAGGTTCTCGGCGTCGTCGTCCCGCTTGAGCGCCATAAACATGGTTGCTATGGCGATTTGCACTTCAGACTCGTTTGGCTTTACCTTATCAGCGGCCAGATAGCCATCCAGCGCCTCCTGCGGTTTGTTTGCGAGTTGGTCCAGCATTGCCTGCAGGCGTAGATACTCGAAGGAATTCGGGTGGGACTTCTTCACCTGAGCGGCTAGATCCTGGGCCTCTTTCAAGGCAGAACCGTTTTTCTTAGGGTTCGCCGCATAGCCAGAAATGTAGAGGTCGCTCAGTTGCCGGAAAGCATCCAGATTGTCCGGTTGCAGCTCCACGACCCGTTGGAAAGCACCAAGCGCCTCCCGGATTTGGCCAAGTTTCATGGCCGTCAGCGCCAAACGGTAGTGTGCCTCACCAAACCGGGCGTCTTCCTTCAACGCGTTCCGGAACATGATGGATGCTTCGCGGTATTTGCCTTTTTCGTAGTACTTATTCCCGTTGGCAAGGAATTTCTTTTTGCGCGACTCCGGATCGCTCATGCAGGAACTGAGCAGCAGCGAGAGAGCGAGGAAAGTGACTGTGATTAAACGAGGCAACATCGGGGTGGTGTGGAAATCCTAAACCTAATAGTATAACGGGCCGCGCGGCCTGAACAGCTGACAGAGGTACTAATCCGGTAATACTACTCTACGGAGACGCTGGGGACCAGGGGTCCAGAAAGTGGGCTTTCGATAGCGCCGATTCGAATTACGACCTTCAGATCCGGCCCCTTTTCGTGGAACCCGGGAACGCGCAGGTTGATTTGGTACAGCCCGACATATCCCGGAACGAGACCGCTCCAATCGACGATCATCTCCTCCTGCACTGTGGGGCCGCGGGTGAGGTCGGCCGCCGAAGCAACCTTTCGGAAGAATAGCTTCAGCTCGTCGGTTTCAATCAGAGGACTCGCCGGAGCGGGAGCCCCGGCGGCAAGGGTAGTTCGCGCCGGAATCCCGAGGCCGACCGCGTAGAGCACCAAGGGCTCATCGCGCTTGGCGGGACGCCGCTGCGTGACCGGTTCGCCATTTGCGCGGAAAAGCAGTGCCCGCTTCGTTGCCGGATCCGCCAGCGCGGCCGGGGTGTAGCGGGAAACTGTCAACTGAACCGCGTTTGCCGCGGCCTTGCGCTCCAGAGAACGAACGACCAGCGGATAACGCCCGACGGCGAGGTTGGGTGGAATTTGCGCGTTGATCTGCCCACTTGACGTCATCAGCAAGGGCAGCGGATTGTTATTGAGCGTGATGCACAGGCCGCCGAGGGTGGTGGGCAGCGGGGTGGCGGCAGCCGTCGCGTCGGCGCCGAGGTTTGAGCCAAAGATCGAGATCAGCCCGTTTTGCGCGGCGCCAGCGGTGTAGGTGCCCACGTTCACCACGCCGTTAGCTGGCACGACCGGCCGCGCCGCGGGAGGCACGACGTCCAGCGGAATGATGCTCAAACCGCTCATAGTCAAAATGTAGGCACTGGTCAGCCCCGCGTCGATCGCCATCAGCCGGCCGTCTACGTTGGCCCGCTGGTTGCCGATAAGGCGGGACACGGGACCTTCAAGCGCGGGGAGGGAGCGTGCGGTATTCCCGGTGTTGGCATCGACGAGTTCCACCGATGGAGTATCGGAAACCACGACGTTGGCGTTGGCAATCACAGGCTGAGTGAAACGGGCATAGAGAGTGCCGGTTCCCGCGATGACCGAGGCGATGGGCCGAGTGGTCGCAGCGGGTCCCGTCCCAGGACGGACGGGTTCGTTGATGGTGCCGGAGATCGGAGAAAGGCTTTGGTTCAGCACGAGGCCGTTGACGACGTAATACTGGCCTCGCGGGCCGGCGCTGACGGGGCCAAAATATCCGGTGATCGGCGCCACCGCCACCTGCCGCGATTGCACGTAGTCATCCACCTGCGCGTCGTAGAGGTACGCGTTGCCGTTGCCCGCGAGCAGGAAGAGAAATTCGCCGTTCGGCGTGACGCTCACGGTGCGCGGAGCCGGTACCGTGGTCGTGCCAATAATGGGGCTGATGGCGCGGGGCACCGCCTCGTCGCCTACGACCCGCCAAAGCGTACCATTGCTCATCACAATCTGAAGGCCGCGTTGCGTCACGCCAAGATGAGATGGAGTGACAATCGGCACGTTGCCGTTGAACGGAATGGGAGGGAACTTGATGCGGCCCGTGACCTCCAAACGCTCGAGGTCGATGATTGACACCGACTCACTACCGGAATTCGCCACATAGAGCGTTGAGTTGTCAGGCGCGAGGGCCAGAGCCCGCGGCAACTGCCCCGCCTTCAGCGGCTCGAGCAGGCGGCTTTCGCGAATATCGAAGATTTCAACGCGGTTCATGCCGGAATTAGCGATGTACAGCCGCTGCCGGACAGGATCGATCACTACATCGGTGAGCCCTTCAGCGGGGGAGAGGCTGGTCCGGATGGGCACAAGATTCCCGCGGGCTTCCGGATTCCGGCCGTTCTGATAGACCCGGACAATCGAAGGGACATTGACGGCCTGCGGAGCGGTGAGCAGATAATCATACGACTGCGCCGTTCCGAGCGAACGGGCGGCCGCGGCATTGATGGTGAACTCAAAACCGGAGGTGGAATTCCCTTCCCGGATCACGCGAACCGCCGGGGCTTGCTGCAGTGCCGCGGCGCCAGGATTGTTCGGAAGCGCGATCCCGCCACCGCCGGGGCCGGGAAGCGGGATGACAACGCCTCCGCCGCCCGGGCCGGGCAAACCGCCGCCGATGCCAGGAATGTTCACGGTAGTCGTAGAGGAGAGTTGCTGGAGCAAGGTTGGGGTGACGTTGAACGCGCCGGGGATTCGGTTGACGTTCGCGATGTCAACTCGAGAGGTGCGGGACTCAGGCTCCGAGTTGCACTGGTCCGTGGCGACCACGAGCGCATTCGTGGTGGGCTGCAGGACGGGACTGCGGCCGAGTTCGCCAATCGGAATGATGGTGAAGCCGCTCTCGCTGAGACCGTAGAGCGCCGAGCCGTTGAGACTCGAGATCATCTTGCCCGCCAAGTTTTCGGGAAGCTGCAGGGCGTCGAGGACCAACAGATTGTCGGAATCGTCAATGAGCAACTGGGTCACGTTGGCACGGGCCGGAGGGTTCTGCACGGGGGTGATGTTGAACGCCGCGTAGATTCGGGAGCCATCCGGCGTGAAGGAGCTGCCGCCCTGGTTCTGCTGGAGATTGAACTGTCCACCGACTTGGGTGAACCCGGCGGCGGTGACTGTGACCGACAGCGGAAACGGCGCGTTGGCCGCGTTCTGCTGAGCGAGCACCGAGAGCGTTTCGGACTCGAACAGGCGCAGCCCCATCATGAATTTGGCGCCGTCGGGCGAGACCGAAAGGACGGTCGAGGTATCGTTGACGATCCGGCTGCGGATGACGCTGCCGGAGGCCGATTCATAGACGAAGACGACACGCTGGGTGTTGTTGAATCCATTGACGCCGATGATGCGCGAGCCGTCCTGCGTGGCCACCAGTTGACTGCGGTTGGCGAGAAACACCCGTCCCGCCAGCGGTGGCAAAGTGGGCGGCAGCGGCGGAGGGGTGGCGACGGGAACTGTTTCGAGAACCCGCGACGTATCGGTAGCGCCCGGGTCGTAGATGAGAAGGGTATTGAGCAGGTTGTTGGGACCGGATCCGATGGTGGTGATGAGCACCCGGCCGTCCGCGCCAACGGCGACGCCTTCCGGCTTGGCGGGAAGCGAGATCTTGCGAAGCACTACGGGAGGGTTGGCGCGGGTGTCGACGACGTTCAGTGAGGCGCTATCGTGGCAGGTGACATAGAGAATACTATTGTCGCGAGAGAGGGCCGCGGCGAGCGGCAGGCTGTCAGTAAGGACGGAGGAAAGAACCCTCCGTTGGGTGACGGAGAAGATGTCAATGCGATTGTACGGCGCGGGCCGGACCAGATAGAGCAGGCCGCGGGCATCATCGAGAACCAGATCGCTAGCGCCTCCGGTGATGTTAATCACGGTGCCGAGCGTCGCGGAGTTCCCCGGAAGGACGAGAGCCATCAAGGCGAATAAGACGCGGACGAGACGCATGGAATCAACCACTATAACCCGCGATCCGGGCGAAAGTTGCAGCGCTTACTTCAGGAGGGCCAGGACGTTTCCGGTTTCGCGAAGGAGGTCGAGGCGGGCGCGGTCGAGGGCGTAGCGGGCGTCGAATAACGCCAGAAATTTTTCATTTTCCTGGAGCCGGGCTTCTTCGAGTTGCTTAAACGGGATGCGTCCCTCTTCGTAGAGGGCGAGGAGCTGGGAGACCTGGTCGCGGGCGACCTCGAGATCGAGCTTGGCCACTTCGGCGCCAAGCTGCTGCTGGGCGACGTTCTGCCAGGCGCGGCGCGCGCCGACGGCGATGCGGCCGCGAGCCGTGGTGACCTGCGTCCGCAGGCCGACGATCTCGGAGGAGGCGATATCTTTTTGGGCCCGGCTGGCCAGGGACGGCACGATGGGAATCCGGAAGGACATGCCGAACTGGGCGTTGTTGGCGTCGAAGCGGTTGAAGAACTTGTCGTAGTTGTTGAAGCGGGCGAAGCGGCCGTATTGGGCGACGAGGTCAAAGGTCGGCAGACGGGCGGCTTCGTAGCTGCGGACTTCGAGGCCTTTGGCCTTGAGTTGCGAGTCGAGACGTTGGAGTTCCCGGGAGTTGCGGAGGGCGTTGGTGATGGCCTCGGTCTCGTTATCGAAGACGGAGGGGACGCTGCGCTCCGGCTCAACGGGCTGGACTCGATCATCGAGGGAGTAGCCGAGGAGCAGGGCGAGGTCGGTCTCGGCGGACTCGCGATCGAACTGGAGGCGCTGCAACCGCTGCTTGGCTTGAGCGAGTTTGAGGCGGGATCGCTTCTCTTCGAGGGGCAGTTCCCTGCCCTCTTCGATGAGGACTTTCGCGTTGGCGAGGACCCGTTCGAAGGTTGCCATCTGCTGCTCGACGGCCTTGGCTGCTTCGGCGATGCGGCCGGCTTCGACGTAGAGCGTGGCGGCGCGATAGGCGACGGATTCGCGGCGTTCTTCGGTGGTAATTTTGCTTGTTCGTTCGTCTTCGCGGCTTTTTTCGATCATCAGGCGCTGGGGACGATTGAAGATGCTGGCGATGGCGCGGGCTTCGACGATGGAGGGCGCCGAGCCTTCGATGCTCATGGGGAAGCCGGTGGAGTAAGCGAGGCCGCTGCCGACGATGACCTTGGGAACGAAGGGGTCGCGGGCGACGCGGATGCCTTCGGCGGCCCGGCGCTCTTCCAGGCGGGCGAGGGCGACGTCCGGATTTTGCGCCATGGCCGTTTCGAGAACGGCCTTCAAGGTCATGGGCCGGATCCCGGCGTGGGCGGCGGCGGCGAGGAGCAGGACGAGAGGGAGGCGCATGATTATTTCAGGCTGAGTCCGCCGTCGACAGCCATGACTTGGCCGGTAATGTAGCCGGTGGCGGAGAGGAAGAATGTAACGGCGTCGGCGATCTCGTCGCCAGTGCCGACGCGGCCGGCGGGCGTCGAGCGGACCATCTCGTCGAGGCCCTCAATGGTCTCGCCGAAGGGGATGACGCCGGGGGCGACGGAGTTGACGGTGACGCCGGGGCCGAAGCTCTTGGCGAGGGCTTTGGTGAGCATGATGACTCCGGCTTTGGAGGCGCAGTAGTGGGCGTGGTCGGCCCAAGGGCGGAGACCGCCGAGGGAGCTGATATTGACGATACGACCTTGGCCCTGCGCCTTCATCCGGCGGCCGGCTTCGCGGCAGCAGAAGAAGGTGCCTTTCAGGTTGACGTCGTGGATGAAGTCCCAATCGGCTTCGGTGACGTCGAGCGGATTGATTTTCGTAAAGCGGGCGGCGTTATTGACGAGGCCGTCGAGACGGCCGTATTGTCGGTCAATGGCCGCGAACATGGCTTCGATTTCGGTGACTTTTTCCAGGTTTGCAGCGAAGATTTCGGCTCCGCCGCACTCTTCCGCCGTTTTCCTGGCTTCGTCGCCGGAAGAGCCGTAATGGATGGCGACGCGGGCCCCTTCCCGGGCCAGACGCAGGGCGATGGACCGGCCGACGCGCTTGGCGGCGCCGGTGACGAGGATAACTTTTCCATTGAGACTAGGCAGCGGGTTCTCCATGAACTTCGAGGTCCTCCACCTCTATCGTATGCGGAGGGAGGGACGGCTCGGGGAGGCGATTGGTTGCATTGGCCCACATCCAATAGAAGGCGGTGCAGGAGCTGAGGACTCCGCTGGCGACTCCGATCCAGCGGGTATCGACGCGGTCGGAGGCGAGGCCGGCGCCTGTCATCGAAAGCATCATGACGGCCCAGACGAGGGTTTCGAGGGTGGCGAAGACGCGGCCGCGGAACTCGTCGGAAACATGGCGGAGGAGCATGGTCATGTTCATGACGGAGCTGAAGGCGACGGCGGCGCGGGAGAGCGCGAGGAAGAAGAGGGCCCAGCCGTAGTGGGTCATGAGGCTGAAGATGACGTAGCAGCCGCCGTGGAAGAGGTAGGCGATGGTGATGGTCCGCTTGTAGCCGGCGAAGTTTAGCCGGGGCATCAGGCGATGGGCAAAGAAGCCTCCGAAGACGAGGCCGAGGCCGGCGACGCCCCAGAGTTCGCCGATACCGGCGGGGCCGCGATGGAAGACGCGCTCACCGAACAGCGAGAAGAGCACCTGGGCGGCGCCGCCGCCGCTGGCCCAGCCGACGCCGACCATCATGAGACCGAAGACTAGCGGAATGGACCGGATGTAGCGGAGGCCTTGGGTGTACTCGTGCCAGGGTTTCATGACCTTGGTTTCGTTGAGGGAGACTTCGCGACGGACGGTGAAGTGGCCGCGGAGGCGGCTGATGCTCCAGGCGGAGAAGAGGAAGGAGAGAGCGTTGAGGAAGAAGGCGGTTTCGTAGCCATAGGCCGCGGCGCTGGCGCCGCCGAGGAAAGAGCCGACGGCGGTGGTGGTCCACTGCGTGGTCTGGGTCATCGTGTTGGCGGTATGGAGTTCGTCCTTGCTGGCGATGGAAGGGAGGATGGCGGCGCGGCCGGAGGTGAAGAAGGGCGAGGCGCCCATGAGCAGAGCGCTGAGAATATAGACGAGCCAGGTGCGGCTGGCGGGGATGGCCAGCATGAAGAAGATGGCGATGGCGGCGCGGAAGAGATCGCTCGCGAGCATGAGCTTGCGGCGATCGAAGCGGTCGAGCGAGACGCCGGCGATGGGACCGGCGAGGAGCATGGGAATGGCGCGGGCGAGCATGACGCCGGAGACGGCGAAGCCGGAGTTCGTGTTGTGCAGGACGAGGCTGAAGACGGCGATGGTGTTGAAGTGGTCGCCGACTTCGCTGACGACTTGGCCCATCCAAAGGTTGCGGTAGTTGTGATTGTGCCGGAGGAGTCGGCCGAAGCCGGCCATATCAGCCGCGCTCCGTGAGGAAGACCCCGGCGAGGACGAGGCCGCCGCCGCCCATCATGGCGGCAGTGAGGGGTTCCCCGAGCATTGGAATGGCGAGCAGTGTGGCGACGAGGGGCTGCAAGTATGCGAAGGCTGAGATGCGGGAGGCGGCGAGGCGGTTGAGCGCGTAATAGAAGAAGAGATAGCAGACGGTGGAGGAGACGACGGTCATATAGAAAAACGCCAGCCAGGCTTTGGTGGAGACGGCGGCGAAGTCAAAGGCAGCGACCGTTGAGTAAGTGAAAGGCCACATGGTTAGCGCGCCGGCGGCGTAACTGAAAGCGATGATGGGGATGGCGCCGTGGCGGCGGGTGGCATGCTTGCCGAAGACGGTATAGACGGCGAAGCTGGCGCCGGCGCCGAGCATGAAGAGGTCGCCGACCCAGGAGGAGGGTGAGCCTTCGTGGCCCTGCTGGAGAAGCAGGACTCCGCCGATGGCGATGGCGAGGCCGACTAGTTTCCAGCGGGTGATCTTCTCCTGGCCGATGGCGGCAGCGAGGAAGAGGACAAGAATGGGCGTGAACCCGATGACGAGGGCGGCGTGGCCGGCCGAGGTCTGGCCGATGCCGACGAGGAAGCAGGCTTGATTGATGGCAATACCAACGGAGCCCAAGAAGAAGAAGATGGGCAGTTCGCGGAGCTTGACGGGCTCAGCGCCTTGGCGCACGCTCCACCAATAGACGGGCAACATGAGCGCGGCGGCAAGGGCCGTGCGAAGGCTGGCCGCAACGAGGCCGGGCATTTCTTTGAGGACGATCTTCGAGAAGATGAAGTTGGCGCCCCAGAAGAGGTAGACGCCGACAACGATCAGATACAGCTTCCACTTACTACTACTGCCATCGGTCAACGGACAATCTCCTGGCGGACGGTGATGGAATCGAGAAAGGGGAAGTCGATATCGAAGCCGAAGCCGACGCCCGTGGGGACGGCGATGGTGCCGTGGGGGGTGGCTTCAATGGGCTGCGTGAGGAGTTCCCGCTTCCAATAGCGTTGCGATGCCGAGACGTCGCCGGGGAGGACGAAGTTCGGCAGACTGGCGAGGGCGATGTTATGAGCGCGGCCGATGCCGCTTTCGAGCATACCGCCGCACCAGACGGGGACTTTGTGCTGCTGGCAAACGTCGTGGACCTTGATAGCTTCCGAGAAGCCGCCGACGCGGCCGAGCTTGATATTGATGATGCCGCAGGCGTTCAGGCGAATGGCCTGTTCGGCGTGATGGGCGGAGCGGATGCACTCATCGAGACAGATGGGCGTTTGGAGCTTGGCCTGGAGCTCAACGTGGTCGATGATCTCGTCGTGGGCGAGGGGTTGCTCGATCATCATGAGATAGAGTTCGTCGAGGGCCTGGAGGCGGTCAGCGTCCTGGAGCGTGTAGGCTGAGTTGGCGTCCGCCATGAGCTTGATGTGGGGGAAGCGCTGGCGGACTACACGGAGGTCTTCAACGTCGCGGCCCGGCTTGATCTTCATCTTGATGCGCTGGTAGCCGGCGGCGAGTTCCTTCTCGATGACGCGGAGGACGTCGTCGACGGTGTCCTGGATGCCGAGCGAGACGCCGGAGGGGATCTCGGTGCGCGCGCCTCCACCGATCAATTGATGGAGCGGGATGTTCTTGCGGCGGGCTTCGAGGTCCCACACGGCGACTTCGAGACCACCGCAGGCCATCTGGTGGCCGCGGATGTGTTTGAAGCGGGGGGCGACGTCGCGGGCCGTTTCGAGGGGGTGGCGGAGGACGCGGGGGGCGACGTAGTCGCGGACGATCATCCAGGCGGACTCGGTCCATTCCTCGTTGTAAAAGGGGTTCTCGCCGGCGGTGACTTCGCCCCAGCCGGAGAGGCCTTCCGAGACGACTTCAACGAGGACCATGTCGCGTTCATAGGTGCGGCCGAAGCTGGTCTCGAAGAAGTGGACCAAAGGCATTTTGACCTGGCGGAGACGGACTTCGTCAATCTGAAAACTCATTTAAGACCATCCTGATCGGCGAGGAGATAAGCGCCGTGGGTTTCGCCGCGTTCGAAGCGGACGACGGTGCGGCCGACGCGGAAGTGTTCGAGGAACTCCTGGCTGATGCGGGACTGGACTTCGCGGGTGCGCGCGCCTTCGTAGGGGACTTCGATGCGGGCGACGATATCGACGGGCACCTTCTCCTTATCGAGGAACCATTCGGCGACGCAGCGATCGGTCGGGAGGCCGGCGTGGAGTTTGCTGGAGGTGTTGCCGTATTGATTGAGGACGTAGCGGCTGACGACGGCGCCGAGGCGTTCGATGTTGAAGTAGGCGTTCTTGGTTTCGAGCGGATCGAAGGTCCACTCGATGAGGTTGACGCCCATGGCGAGAGCGAGATCGCGTTGGCGGAACTTCAGGAGGCGGCCGACGCCGGCGTTGCGGTAATCGGCGACGACGCCCATCATCTGACTATGGAGGAAGGCGTGTCCGCCGGGTTTGACGCCGGGGATGGAGATGAGGAAGCCGACCATGCGGGCGCCGTCGAAGGCGCCGAGGACTTGGCCGCCGATCTTGGTGGCGACGACGAAGAGGCGGACGGGGAGTAAGTCCAGATCGGAGAAGCCCCAGATCTCACGTTGCAGGTTGACGGCAGTTACTAAGTCGGGTTGTTCGACTAACTCACGGATTTCGATCATTCCTTGGCCTTGGCCTCCTGCCACAGGGCTTCCAACTGAGCGAGGGGCGCGCCGGCGACTTGACCATCGAGACTGTCTTCGAGATGGGCGAAGCGGCGGCGGAACTTGGCGTTGGTACGGCGGAGGGCTTGTTCGGGGTCGACCTGATAGAAGCGGGCGAGGTTGACGAGGACGAAGAAGAGGTCACCGATCTCGCCTTCGCGCTCTTCGGGGGTAGCGGCTTCGAGTTCGGCGAGTTCCTCATGGAGTTTGTCGACGACCTGGCCGGGGTTCTCCCAATCGAAGCCGACCTTGGCGGCGCGTTTGCTGATTTCGCGGGCCTGGAGGAGGGCGGGCATCGAATTGGGGATGCCGTCGAGGATGCGCTTGCGTTCGGGTTTTTCGACGGCCTTGATTTTGTTCCACTGGTCGAGGACGGCTTCGGCGGTGTCGGCCTGGGCGTCGCCGAAGATGTGGGGATGGCGACGGATGAGCTTTTCGTTAATCGCGCGCAGGGACTGGGCGATGTCGAAAAGGCCTTCTTCGGAGGCCATCTGGGCGTAGAAGACGGGCTGGAGTAGCAGGTCGCCGAGCTCTTCGCAGAGGCCGGGCCAATCGCGTTCGTCGATGGCGTCGAGGACCTCGTAGGTCTCTTCGAGGGTGTACTTTTTGATGGTGTCGAAGGTTTGTTCCCGATCCCAGGGGCAACCATCGGGGGCACGTAACTTCGCCATGAGGGCGACTAGTCGGGAGAACTCTTCTCCGGCTTGAGCTGAGGGGTCGGCCACTACCTGATTAGGGTAGCATAGCGCGGAGTAAGTGCCGTTCTCGGCGGATGGCTGACGAAGTGGCTTCGATTGTGTAAAATGATCGTTTTTTGACCGCTTGCAGGAGAACGAAATCGGCTATCTGTTTCCTTTTCAACAGTTTACTTGAAAGGCTATCGAGAATTTTCCCTTTAAAAATTGGCTTCGTTTGTGGCGGCATCGGCGCTTTTGCCGGATTGTTCTCCACCGATCGACCGTGCGTTGCCCGATATACAACTGTCGCAGGGCGATGCTGCGATTTGCCGTAGTGGGGGCTGTAAGCAGTTGTGAAGAGGGGAGATAAAGATTGGGACCGGCGGTGAACGTCGCATTTGCCGGAGTGGCGGTGGGCGAACAATAGAATTGGTTGCCTACGATGGGACTCCTATCTAATCAGGCATCGGGGCTTTAGCGGATCGGAAAGGACCCCTGAAGAGTCCCGAAAGGCGACGGACGGGCGTGGCGCCGGCGTCACTGGAGCTCAGGCTGGAGAATATGGATGACATTTTGTTGGAGTAGGCGAAGGTAGTTATTGGGAGCAGAGGGGTTCCGGCGTTGTACGATACCGGTATTCTATGTCCCGTCAAAACGTCTCGCGCCAGGCGCCTCCCCACTTTGCTGTAGGTGTTGCTATTCAGGCCGGCCCCCAGGCGCCGACGATCGGTTCGGCGGTGTTTATCGC
>JBBQRA010000131.1:0-16840 GCA_038215275.1 Bryobacterales bacterium
GGGTCCGTCAAGGGCTTGCCGTCGCGAGTGACGATCCGGGAAACCCAGACTCCTTCCACTCGTTCGGGCCGCATCAAGGTGACCGTTTGGAGCTTCAACCGGCCATCTGGTTCAAACTCCTTCTTGATCACTCGCCGGTCAAAAGCGTAATCCGCCATGCGCGAATCGCTCGCCACCATGCGGTCGAGCGAGGTCCGCATGATGGGCCGCCAATCGGTGGGTTGACCCCACAGGTTGCCAGCGACGGCCAATAAGACAAGAACGCGCATATGGTACTCTTCATCATAGCCGTGCTGCTACCCTGACCTCGCCTTCCGGCCTACTCCCGTCCAGCCAAGGGCCGGGGCTCCGAAAAGGAGTGACCCGACAAAAATGCCTGCTCCCCTCTGGCGTATTGGCCTTGCCTTCACCGCCATTTATCTCATCTGGGGTTCTACGTTTCTGGCCACACGGTTCGCCGTTCAGGCGCTCCCGCCGTTTTTCGTGGCGGGATTTCGCTTTTTTCTCGGTGGTCTGGTGCTCTTTGCGATTGGCCGTAGCCGCTCCCGGGAACCGCTTACGCGAACGCACTGGGTCACCGCGGCCAAGTTGGGGTTGCTGTTTTTCTTTATGTGCCACGGTGCTGTCAGTTGGGCCGCACAACACGTTCCCTCTGGCGTGGCCGCGCTGCTGATGGCGTCCATTGCGCTTTGGACCGCCGTCGTGGAGCGCTTTCTGCAGACGCACACCAAACCTGGACGGCGGGTTCTGCTGAGTCTCGGGGGCGGATTTATTGGCTTGGCGGTCCTTGTGTTGAAGCCGGAGTCGCTCGCCGGCTCGACGCAAGGCCGCACCGCCTCGCTCGCCGTGCTGTTCGGCGCATTGACGTGGGCTATTGCGACGGTCTTGTCGTCCCGGGCGACCCGTCCGCAGAGCAACTTTACGAGCGCAGGTATGCAGATGTTGTGCGGCGGCGGCGCGTTGATCCTTTTGAGTGCCATGCTTCAGCCGCCTTCCCTCGACCGCGTGACGCCGGTGACGGTCTGGGCTATCGCCTACCTCACCATCGTTGGAGCGCTGGTCGGTTTCCTGAGCTACACGTATCTGCTGCAGCACGTTCCGCCTACTAAGGTGGCCACCTACGCGTATGTCAATCCTGTGGTCGCGCTTCTGTTAGGATGGGCTCTGGCGGGAGAAACCATCTCTGCCCGTTCCCTGATCGCCAGTCTTTTCGTGTTGGCTGCCGTCGCCAACATAGTTCTTTCCCGGTCGGCGCCTGCCCCCCGCCGGGCCAATCCTTTAACTGTTCCCGCTGAGCAAGGAGCCTGATTCCCATGACTATCTCCCGTCGTCACTTCCTCGAGACTTCCGCGATGGCCGCGCTTGCCGCCGCCACGGGCCACGCCGCTGAACCTGGCAAGATTCCCACCCGCGTGCTGGGCGCGACAGGAGTGCGCATCCCTGTGATCGGTATGGGAGGAGGCAGTCGCTTTCTTTCCTATAAAGCGGAGGACGACGCTTTAGCCGCGATGAACAAGGCCATTGACGCCGGGGTCACCTACATCGACACGGCTTACAACTACGGCAGCGGCTTAAGCGAGACCCGTGTCGGAAAGATCATGGCGACACGCAGAAAAGAAGTCTTCCTGGCGACCAAGATCGGCCACCGGAAAGGCGACGAGGCGATGCGGATCCTCGAAGGCAGCCTAAAGCGCCTGCAGACGTCTCAAATTGATACCGTTCATATCCACCAACTGATGGGCGAAGACGATCTGGCCGCGATCGAAGCCAAGGACGGCGTCCTCAACACGCTCTATAAGGCGCGCGATCAGAAGATGATCCGCTTTGTCGGCATTACCTGCCACACCGACCCGACCGTGCTGAAGCTTGCGCTAGAGCGTCACGATTTCGACGTTACCCAGATGGCTCTCAACGCGGCCCTCGTCGGCATGAAGCCGGGTCAGGGTGGCATGGTCATCAATCCTGAGATGCGGCCGAGTTTTGAGACAGTCGCACTGCCGGTGGCGATAAAGAAAAAGATCGGAGTGACGGCAATGAAGATCTTCGGCGCCGACGGTCTCGTCGGCCAGGTTCCTTCTGAGAAACTGCTTTATTATTCGCTGTCATTACCGGTGGCCGGTGCGGTCCTCGGTATGCCGAAAATTGAACACATTATTGAGAACTCAAAGATGGCGCGGAGCTTCAAGGCTCTGGCCAAGCCCGAGATGAACGATCTTTCGCAGGCGCTGTCGTCGAAGAATAAAGTGGCCCTGGACCGTTATCTCGCCGACCACGTGGATACCTACGCGGTCTAGCCGATTGCGCATATTGCTGACGAACGACGATGGCTTCGACGCGCCGGGCTTGGCGGCTTTGCGCGAGGTGGCGGGCGAGTTTGGGGAAACGTTCACCCTCGCCCCCGCCTCACAGCAGTCTTACGTCGGCCATCGCGTTTCTACCGCTACCTCCCTCCTCTTGACCACGCTTGGCCCGAATCAGTTCCACCTGGCAGGTACTCCGGCCGACTGCGTTCGCGTCGCCTTGCGCGGTCTCGGCGAGAGCTTCGATTGGGTGTTCTCCGGGATTAATCACGGCGGCAATCTGGGTGCTGACGTCTATACGTCCGGGACGGTAGCCGCCGCGCGGGAAGCGGCGTTTCTCGGAGTTCCAGCCATCGCGCTGTCGCAATTCCACCGGCGGCCGCATCCGGACGACTGGGATTCGTCAATCGCGCTCGCTCGCCGCGCGATCAAAAAAATCCTGCACGAGGCTACCCCGGCGGCAGTTTACTGGAACGTCAACCTGCCGCATCCTGTGGCCGATCCGGCGGCCGTTGAACTCATCGAATGTTCCTTGGATCCGGGCTCTCTCGACGTTGCATTTGCTCGGGATGGGGACGAGTTCCTCTATGCCGGCCAATATATGGATCGCCGTATCGCTCCCGGGCTCGATGTTGACCGCTGCTTTGGCGGCGCGATTACTTTCACACGGCTTGCTTGAGGCAATGCGCCCCGATTAATTCGACATCTCAAGCCCTAAAGGAACTAGGCCTGGGGGCCGATAGTACCTAAAAAAGGGCAACTACACTATTTTTCCAGGGGGGATAAGGTCCTTACTGTATCCACGACAGTTCCGAGAAATCCGATCTATAGCTATGAAGGCAGGAGTAACGTCTGCCCGATCGACGACTCAAAGGACAACCGAAACTTTATGCGCCTCCTCTCGACCCTCATCCTCGCCATGGTTACGCTGGCGCCGAACGGATTCGCTGCCGACTTTTCCTTTTTTAGCATTTTGCGGGCCGGCGTTCCCGGCAACGGAGACTGGGAGATTGGCACGGGTCCCAATGGCAACACGATCCTTAACAGCGCCAACTATCAGTACAACCAAACGACGCCGGGCTGGTCCAACAACCTGGATCAGCAGTTCCGCATCGGCTACACGCAGGCCACGAACACCGTCTATGCGACGGTCTGGGGAGCGACGGGCACGGCGTACACCTCCGTGTACAATCCTGTTGGAGGGGCGACAGCGGGAACGAACGGAACATGGTCGATCGACACGAACGGCATCTACGTCAGAGCCTCCGCACGTTCGGCGCCGACTGCGATATCGGTCTCTAATTTGGAATTGAGCTCCGCCGTAAATGTTTTACAACCAATGACCGCCACCAGTCTGTACGCCTCCCAACCGACCGGGGCGAACATGAGAGGCAATACGGCCCCGATTGTCTTCTCGGCCGCGGCTAATGGCGGCGACTGGTATCTCGATGGAGTAGTGCGCTTCTCCGGGCTGGCTGCCTATACGACAGGCGGGGCACGCCGGTCCGAACTGCACTTTGGCCTTACCGCCAACTACGCGGATACCCCTGAACCAGCCGCCATGCTGCTTGTTTCGGCCGGAATCGTGGCGATGGCTCTTCTCCGGCTCCGGAGGTCAATGGTCTGATGGACAGGTACTGGCCCCCCCGGCAACCAGCTTTGGCTGACAGTTTCAGCCTCTTTACCGCCAACGACTTACGCTACTTGGCGAAGCGTTTTTGGTGGGCGCCGGTCTTGGGCGGCATTTTAGCACTGGGTGCCGGTATGGCCGCCTCTCACTGGTTCCCGAGCAGGTATCAGTCTCGAGCACAGGTCCGGTTCATCCCGCCGCAGGTTGCCGAACGATATGTGACGCCAAATCTGTCGATGCAGGTGGAACAGCGGGTCTATGCTTTGGCCCAACTCCTTCGCAGCCGGATCACGGCTACACGAATTGTAGATGGCTTTCACTTGTATCCTGAACGGCGCCGTTTATACACGACGGCAGACCTGCTACCGACCTTCCATGACGATTTGCGGATTGTGACCGTCGGTTCGACGTCCGGCGATCGGGGCCAAGCCATCCCGACCGTGGAGATTTCCTTTTCGTACCCGGATCCAACGGTGGCGCAGAAAGTAGTTCAGCGACTGGTAGAAGTAGTTTTTGAAGAGAACCGAAGATACCGCACCGATCAGGCCATTGGCACTACAGAATTCCTCAACGAACAAGCCAAGGTGGTCGAGGCCGAAGTGGACGAACTGGAATCGCGGATCGGCGAGTTGCACTCGAGCACCAACATGTCGTCGAACCCCAATCAACTCGGGAGTTCAACCCAGCGCCTCTACGCGATCGACACTCGGATTAGAGACATCACGCATGACCTGCGCGAACGCGAAAAAGAGAGAGACCGGGCAGTCCAGCTAGTTATCGGAGCGCAACGAAGACTGGCTGCTATTGACAAGGAAAACCCCCAGGCTAGCATTCTTCGCTTCGGCTACGATTCCGCTACCGATCTCACCCGCCGCCGGATGGTTAACGCGCGTGCTCTGTTGATAGAACTGCGGCAGAAGTATCTCCCGTCTCACCCGGACCGCGCGCGCGCCGAACTCGAACTGAAGGAAGCCGAACAGGAGTACTCGCATGCGGTGGCGAACGAAGTTGACCAGGACCGGCATCTCCGCAAAGTGGGCATCTCAGCAGAAATTGAGACCTTCGATGCCGAACGCCGTGCCGCGGACAAAGCGATCATCGACCTGCGGAGGCAAGAGGAAGAGTTCCGCGCCGAGGCCCGAAAGGTCCGGGCCGGGATGAACGTTGATCCCGCTACCAATGCGGAATTATTGGCCCTCACCAGACAGTACGACAACCTCAAAGAGCAGTACGGAGTTCTGATGAAAAAGCAACAAGAATCCCAGACCGCCTCGGAGATGGAGCGGCGAGGTCAAGGTGAAACCGTTGAGATGATCGAACCGCCTTCGCTGCCAACGTCGCCACATGGAATTCGGCGGCCTTGGCTCGTCTCCATCTACAGTACAGGGGGAATTCTACTCGGTAGCTTCCTTGCCTGCCTCCTTTACGTCCGCCGCCTCCGCGTCAGCTCCGAAAGAGCGCTTGAGAGCTGGTCCCAAGTCCCCATCCTGGCCGTGTTCTCTGGCAGCAGTTTCGTAGGTCCGGCGAAGCCATCCCAGCCTCTGGTCGAGAAGTGGATCCAGCGTTCCGCGATATCCCTCCTCCCGTACATCCTGCTGATGGCCAGCTGCGGAGCATTCTCCGAATCTCCAGTTGCCCTCGTTGAGCGCGGTCTGGCGCTGGAAGCGAAAGGAAACAACGCAGCCGCCAGCATTTTGTACCGGCGAGCCATTAAGGTCGACGGCCGTTGCGGTCCCGCCTATAAGGCTCTCGCCACCCTTGCCCTTCGCGAGGGCGAAGTGATCTCGGCGCGAGAGGCTTTTATCCGCGCCGTAGAGCTCCACCCAGGCGACGGTAGATTGAAGGCTCAACTGGCAGACGTCTCCTACCGCCTCTACTTTTCTGATCCGGGCCGCCCAAGCAGCCTCCTGTGCGAAATTGAGGTATTGGCCGCGGAATTGGTCCAGCGCTGGCCACAACTGGCCGACGGACATCGGATCCAGGCCCAGGCTCTTCTTGAGCGTCATCAACTCCCTCCGGCCATCGAAACCCTCGAGCGAGCGCTAACCGTGCTACCGGGCGAACCGGCCCTCAGCAGCCAATTGGCGGCGGCCTACTATCAGCGGGGAGACCAGAAGAGGGCGGCCGAGTTGCTCACCACGCTCCTCGACACCACACCCGAATTTGCCAACGCTTACGACCTTCTGTATTTGCAATCAATGCAGTCGGGCAAACTCGAGTTTGCCGCCGAGACCCTCCTCCGAAAGTGGCAACAGCTTCAAACGATCGACGCAGGGCTCCAGGTAGCGGCGCACTACGCCGCCTTGAAGAATCTCGACAAAGCTGTTTCCTTCCTGGGCGCTCTGGCCGAGACCAAACCGAAAGAGAGGCTCCTCCAGGCCAAAGTCGGAGATTTCTGGTTGCATCGCGGCGACCTTGCCCGCGCCCGTTCTCACTACGAACAGGGCCGCTCGCTCGAGCCACAACTTCGCAGCGAATACTCCGGCCGGCTCGTCGAGCTACTTTTGGCCTCCGGAAAGACGGCCGAGGCCCAGCAGCTAATCGAAACCGAAAAATCTCACTCGCCGAACGACCTGAACTTGCAGGCGATTCACGCCGCCGTGAGACTCTCCGCCGCCAAACCCGACGATCGCCGCGAAGCGCGGGCACGCCTGGAACAGTTGCTCTCGCAAATGCCCACTTCTCCATTCGTGCGATACCACCTCGGGCGCGCCTATCTGATTGAAGGCAACGCACCCAAAGCCGCCGAGCACCTGGAACGCTCCGTCGCTCTCGATCCCAACTATGCCCCGGGCTGGCTCGCGCTCGCTGAGGCCGAATTGATCAGCGGCGATACGACGCGCGGCGAACAGCGTGCCCGGACCCTCCTCCGGCGGATGCCGGGCCATCCTATAGCACTGCAACTCGCCGCCCGCGCCAGAATGGCCCAACAACGGCCGGGCGAAGCCGAAGACCTGCTGAATCAAGCGGTCCGCAGCCGGCCGGAGAATCTGGTGGCCCTTTACGATCTATTCCAAGTGCAACTGGCCCAGCGCCATTGGGATCAGGCCGCCAACACGGTCGGCTTGCTCCGAAAAAGTTCGCCTGACGCAGACTGGAAAGTTGACTTGACCGAAGCCCAACTGGCCGGCCGGCGGGGGGACACCAATCGATCCCTCACGATTCTTGAGGACGCGCTGAAACGACATTCCCACGTCATTGCACTTCGCGCCGCTTTCGCCGCCCTTCTGTTGCATACCGGCCAAGGCGCCCGCGCGATCGGCCAGTATCAATTGCTTGCAAGCGCCCAGCCCGACAACTTTGAATACAAACTCGGGGTAACCAACTGTTTGGCCTTAACCGGGCAGGCGCCGGATGCGCTGGCTCAATACGAGGAATTACAACGGTCCCGCCCTGCGGATACCAGAGTATGGACCCAATACGCCGCCCTAGCGCACAAGGCGGGACGATCCGGCGATGCCATCCGTGCCTACCGCGCCGCCATATCGAGGGATGACACCAACCCCTTGGTCTTGAACAATCTCGCTTGGGCCCTAACCCAATCAGGTCAAGATCTTCCCGAAGCGCTGACCTTGGCGCAACGGGCTCAGAAAATATTGCCAGGCAGTGCTGAAATCGACGACACCCTAGCGGCCGTCTATCGCAGAATGGGCCTCGATCGAAATGCACTCGCCGTCTACAAGCAGATGTTGAAGTATGTCCCCCCGCAGTCGCGTCCCCGGATTGAGGCTCTAATTAGAGAGGTCCAAAGTACAGCGGCCGACGCCCCGAGGATACGTCAGGAGCGCCCGAATGAACCACGCGGTTAAAACAGCGCGGAGCCCGGAGGCAGTATCCGATCAGCAGACCATTGAGTCGCTTCGGATTCTGGGTGGCATTCAGCCGGACTTGGATTCGCCGGTGCCAAACTCTTGGGCTCCATCCGTCGAACCGCCCCGCCCGGACCCCAGTGAAATCTGGACGATTCGTTTTTCCGCGGTTCGGAAACACCCGCTCGAAATCCTCCACCATCTGCCGCTGGCCCATATTCCTGCAGCGGACTGGCAACAGCTCCGCCTCCTGCGAGACAATCTGTGGGACGTCCAGGACAGTGTCTCCGACGATGCTGCGCCGGTAAGTCTGGTAGGCCTGGCCGGACTCAGTTCTCCAGGCGAACGGTGGGCCCTCGCTGCCGGCCTGTGGGCCTCGCACTTGGATTTGTCTGGGTGTCGGGTCCTGCTCATTGATGCCGATCCGCTCAACGCGCCGTCTCTGCAGGCTACGGAACTGGCCCAATGCCCTGGATTTATTGACGTCGCCGCACGAACGGCAAGCTTATCGAGCGCGCTGCAACGGGTTCAGGGTACCCAGCTCTACCTGATGGGTCCAGGGACTTCCGATGCCGCCGGCTTGGACCCCATCGACTTCCGAGCCATTCGTCCCCTTTTCTCGGAATTACGCCGTCACTTCGACTTTGTGTTCCTCCACTTGCCCGGCCATGAAGGTGCCAACGACCTTGCGGCATGGGCGCGACACACTGACGGCACCATCCTTACCTGCCGGCGTAACCGTGATAGCTATCAGGATGTAGAGAACCTCCTGGCCAGCCTTCCGGCCCACAAAGCCCTCGGCTGGGTAGTTCTGTAGCGTCTCAGTTGTCACTGAGGTATCGGCTTGGATAACGTAGAGTATGCGTCGTGCCGCCGTCCTTGTCTCGCTGACTTTTCTCTCCTCGCTCGCTTTCGGACAAAGCCGGAGAAGTCCTCTCGATAAGTTCCGCCAACTCGAAGAGATACTCCCCACTCCGAACGAATACCGCACCGCCTCCGGCGCGCCCGGCCACAAGTATTGGCAGCAGCGGGCTGATTACCAGATTGCCGTTGAGCTCGATGACGTCAATCAGCGCATCATCGGCTCAGCCACCATCGACTATCACAACAATTCGCCCGACACGCTGCGGTACCTCTGGCTCCAACTCGACCAGAACATTTGGCAGAAGCACTCGGACACTCCACTCACGGAGACGGCGCCCGACCTTAAACGCTTCCCGCTGCCTATAGCCCGCCGGCTGATGGACGACCCCTTCGAAGGCGGATACACGATCGGCCCGGTGCGCGATGCCTCCGGCCGCGAACTGCATCAACAAATGAACCGGACGATGATGCGCGTCGATCTCCCTTCTCCGCTGGCCTCCGGACAATCCTTTCGCTTCTCCCTCAGTTGGGAGTACAAGATCAACAATTCCAAGCGCACTTCAGGCCGCACCGGCGCGGAGTTCTTCAAGAAAGACGGAAATTGGATCTACGAAATTGCGCAGTGGTTTCCCCGCATGGCCGCCTATAACGATGTCACCGGGTGGCAACATAAACAGTTCCTGGGCACCGGCGAATTCACTCTCGAATTCGGCGACTATCAGGTGAAGATCACCGCCCCGAACGATCATATCGTCGCTTCCACTGGCGTCCTGCAGAACCCGCTTGAGGTGCTCTCCCCCGCTAATCGCCAGCGCCTCGAACAGGCTCGTACTTCGCCGAAACCTGTACTGATCGTCACACCCGCCGAAGCCAAGGCCGCGGAAAAGGGTAAGCCCAATGGGAAGAAGACGTGGGTCTTCCACGCCAAGAACGTCCGCGACTTCGCCTTCGCTTCCTCCCGTAAATTCATTTGGGACGCTCAGGGACACAACGTAAGCGGCAACCCGGTGATGGCCATGAGTTTTTACCCCAACGAAGGTAACCCGCTCTGGGAGCGGTACTCCACCCAAGCCATCATCCACACTCTGAATATCTACTCGCGCTACACATTCCAGTATCCGTATCCCATCGCCATCTCCGTCAACGGACCCGTCGGCGGCATGGAGTATCCAATGATCTGCTTCAACGGCCCGCGACCGCTCGAAGACGGAACCTACTCCCAGCGCACCAAATACGCTCTCATCGGAGTCGTCATCCATGAGGTCGGCCATAACTACTTCCCCATGATCGTGAACTCCGACGAACGCCAATGGACCTGGCTCGACGAAGGCATCAACTCGTTTCTTCAGTTCCTCGCTGAACAGGAATGGGAGCCCAACTATCCCTCTCGCCGCGGCGAACCCAGCACGATCGTCGAATACATGCTCAGCCCTGCCCACGACCCGATCATGACCAACTCGGAGAGTGTGGTCGCGCTGGGACCCAATGCATATGGCAAGCCAGCCACCGCTCTCAACATCCTCCGGGAAACCATCCTGGGCCGTGAACTCTTCGATTTTGCGTTCAAAGAATACTCCCGGCGCTGGATGTTTAAACGCCCCATGCCCGCCGATTTCTTCCGCACGATGGAAGACGCCTCGGGCACTGACCTCGACTGGTTCTGGCGCGGCTGGTTCTACACCAACGAACACGTCGATATCTCGCTCGAAAAGCTGACACAGTACACCATCGATACCCGCAACCCCGAGATCGAAAAGCCACTCTCGAAGAAGGCCAAAGAAGAGGAGCCTGTCACCCTGTCCGCCCAGCGGAATAAGCCCTTGCGCAAGCGCACGGACGACTACCCCGAGCTACTCGATTTCTACAACAAATGGGATGAGTTCGCCCCGTTGCCTTCTGAAAAGAGGGCCTTTGAAACCTACGTGAAGGGCCTCGAAGAAGATGAACGCAAGTTGCTCGATCCGTCCATGAATTTCTACGCTCTCGACTTGAAAAACATCGGTGGCGTTCTGATGCCCGTCATTCTCGAAGTCGAATTCAACGATGGAACCAAAGAAGAGCTCCGCATTCCTGCCGAAATCTGGCGCCGGCAGAGCAACTCGGTCACGAAGTTGATCCCCACGCGTAAAGAGATACGGTCCATCACTCTCGACCCCCACCTCGAAACGGCTGACGCGGACCTGAGTAATAATCACTGGCCACGCAGAACTGTGAAGAGTAAGTTCCAGCTGTTCAAGGAGGATCGGGACAACAAACGGAATCCCATGAACGAGGGCAAGTCCGATGCGGCGCCTCCTCCTTCCCGCAATAACTAGCGCTATTCTCGCCACCGCCCACCAGTTCCACTTCGGGCATATCGATGCCAATTGGAACTCGCGTGCGAAGACATTGGAACTCGCGGTCCGGCTCCACGCTGACGACCTGGAGCAACTTTTGCGACAGCGCCATGGCCGGCCGCTCGAACTCGACCGCGACCCGCAAGCAGAAGCGCTTGCTTGTTCTTACGTGCTGGAAACCGTGGCCTTCGACCAGGCCCGGCTACGCTGCATCGGCATGGAGATGACCATCCACCAAGCCACCCTCTTTCTGGAGGCGCCCGCCGCCGAGCCCCCGCGTCGAGGCCGGTTCCGCTCGTTTTCGGCTCACTTTCCCGACCAGATCAACACCATACAACTGCTGACGGACAACCGCCGAACCGGTCCCGCGATCCCCTTCATGGCAGCGGACCAGTGGAAGCCACTGCGTCGATAGCCGCGCATCGCGAAACGGTTTTCGCATCGTAGGGCGCTGCCCTTCGGGGATTCGATTGCCGCCCTTCCGGCTCCCACGACCGCAATCGCAACTCAACAGAACTTCGTACAGTCCAGCCGCGGTGCCAAATGTAAACCACCCAAGCGGAACTCGATTGCTGTGAAGGCCCGGAAGCTGGTGCTATCCGAGCCCCCACGTTTCCCATTAATCCACGTCCACCCCATCGCCGCTCACCTCAAGTTCGGCCTCCGCCTGTTCGGCCGCCGCCGGACCGGCCGCTAGAGCCTCGGCCAAAACCTTCTTCGCCGCTTCCACCTGATTGCGAGCCACGCTCACCTCAAACGGAACGCTAGAAAAACCCACAGCGCCCTCCACCACCGACTCGATGCCGGCCGCCCGCAGTACGCTTTCCACCGCTCGAACCTCCATCTCGGCCTGCGGCCCATGGTAGTTAGCCAGGATCACAAGATCGAGTCCAGACGTCTCATTCAGTTCTGCATCATTCATGATGCCCAACGTATCACTGTCGAGGCGCCCTCGGCAGCCCACCGCCAATCTTCAGTATGATTAGCGTCGTGCGTTTTTTCACCCTCTTTGCTTTCTCCACCCTCGCCCTCTTCGGAGCCGACTACTTCCCTCCCCCCGATTCGAAGGGCGGTTGGCGCACACAATCGGACCCCGCCCTCCAGGCCAAACTGGACAAAGTATTCGAGTACGTCCAAAACACGACTCAACACGGCGGCCTCCTCGTAGTCCACAAGGGGCACCTGGTCTATGAACGCTACTTCGGCCGTGGCCATCGCGAAGCTCTGCCGGAACTCGCCTCCACCGGCAAAGCGTTCACGTCCCTCGCCACCGCCATTGTCATGAAGCAACACCCCGCCCTCTTTCCTCAAGGCCTCGATACGAAAGTCTTCTCGCCTAAACTCCTCCCCGCCGAAGCCTTCCCCCTCGGCGATCCCCGAAAGGAGCAGATCTCCATCGGCCAAGTCCTCTCAATGTCCGCAGGCCTCCGCGGCACGAATCCCGTCTATGTAAAAGGGGAGCGCCAAACATGGCCAAATCCAACCGAGGATAACGGCCCCTACTCCACCACCGACGGCTTCGCCCTCAAACAAACCCTCTGGTGCAATCCCGGCGACTGCTACTCCTACTCCACATCCTCGAGCCACATCCCCGCCATCATGGTCCGCTACGTCTCGGGTATGGAAATGGAGGACTACATGCGCAAACACCTCACCGGCCCCCTCGGGTTCGGTACCTGGGGCTATGCCATGTACCGTCCTAAACTGAAGGGTGGCATCGACGCCAATGGCCGAATGCTGCATACGCCTGGGGGAGGCTCTATCGCCGTCCGGTCCACCGATATGCTCCGCTTCGGCTACCTGATGCTCCATCAGGGCCGTTGGGGAAAACGCCAAGTCGTCCCGGCCGATTTCGCCAAACTCTGCGGCCAGTCCGTCTCCTACAATCCCCACTACTCCCATAGCTTCAACTTCAACACCAACGACGATAGCCACATCTCCGGGCTTCCTAAGGATGCTTTCTGGAAGGGAGGCGCCGGCGGGCATGGCATTTACATTGTGCCCTCGCTCGATCTCGTCGTCTTTAAATTGGGTGGCAACGAAGGCCAGTACGACCCTGCTCTCACCCGGCTTCCGGTCAAGTACACCTATGATGGTTCGCGCGCCAATTGGACGGCCCCCGATCCGAAACTCATCGGCGACTCGTCTCCGAAGACGTTGCAGCTCGTCGTCGCGGCCCTGTCAGCTCGCTAGGCCCATTTCGTCCCGCACCGATACCTCCACCCGGATACCCGCCTAAGCTATCCACTGTGGCCCCTTGAGGTTAGTACGGGAAATACTGCCAAGCGTCACACTGTGTGCCGGAGGACTGTAATCTCCTCCCCAATTCATGCCTATGTCAATTCGGCTAGTCCTTCTACTGATCGCTTTTCTGATCCCGGCCTACCCCCAACCGAACCAGGTCGGCCAAGGACGAGTCTTTTGAATTGGCCATTTATCCCGGTTAGCGTGGCCCACCTTGCCGGCGGTCGGCTAGTGGCATGAGCCTCCACTCGCCCCGCCACCTTTCTCACCTCGGCGCCGTCCACGACGCCGAAGTTAAACTCCTCCGCCCTATGTTGACGGACAACTCGAAAGCGAAGTTTCCGCCGCCATCGGCACCTTCACCAACACTGGCCCCCTCGCCCTCGGTTACTCCATCTATACCGGCTCCCGCCATGACGGCAACAACGCAAAACTCGACGACGTCATCATCTATGACTCCGTCCTCTCCGAAGCTGCCATCGCAAGCCTGACAAGCGGCAATCCCGGCAACGCCTACCATCTCCCTCGTGGCCCCGACCACTCCGCTCGCCGAACCAGCCACGGTCACCCTATCCGCCACCACGACCGGTACCTGATCCCAGGTCGAGTTCTTCAACGGAGCAACCCTCCTCTTCGCCGGCTCCACGGCCCCCTACGCCTATTCCTGGACCAACGTCCCCGCCGGGTCCTACACCCTGACCGCCAAAGCTGTCGCCACCGTTGGCGCGGCACCCACCATCTCTCTCACCGCACTAACGACGCCACTAGCAGCGCCAGCCACGGTCACCCTTGCCGCCACCACCATGGTCACCGCACTCCGCGCCTCCGGTAGAGCCAACGCATCCCGGCGCCCATGTCTACCTCTCCAAAACGAATCTCACCGCCACCCTAGATGGCGAGTCCCTATCCCCTCTCGCCGCCGGCTGCGCGAACTGCCACGGACCCGACCGCGCGGGTCGCGCCGGAGGCGAACTCCAAGTCCCGAGCCTCGTCCCGAACTCCCTCCTCACCGCGCAACCTCGCCGAGGAGGCCCATCCTCCGCCTATACCGAAGCCTCTTTCTGCCAAGCCCTCCAATCTGGCCAAGACCCCGCCGGCGTACAGTTCTCCTCCGTTATGCCCCGCTATCAGCTCGATCCTCGAACCTGCCGCGTCCTCTGGCACTTCCTCACCACCCCACGCTAACCCGCCGTGTGCGATGATCCCCCGTATGCGCCGCCGCGATCTCCTCGCCTCAACCCTCCTTCCCGCCAACGCCTTCAGTCTACAAAAAGCCCCACCCCCCAGCCGCCGCGTCACCCTTGGCGTCATCGGCTGCGGCAACCAAGGCCTCAACGACCTCAAGCTATTCCTCGCTGACGAGCGCGTCCAGCTCGTCGCCGTCTGCGACGTCAATCGCCAATCGCCCGGCTACTGGAACGGCGGCCTTGCCGGCCGCGAACCCGCCCGCGACCTCATCGAATGGCATTACAGCCGCGCCCGTCAATCCGGCTCCTACAAAGGTTGTGCCGTCTACGAAGACTTCCGCGACCTCCTCCGCCGCCCCGATATTGACGCTGTCCTCCTCGCCCTCCCCGACCATTGGCACGCCATCGCCACCATCACCGCAGCCCGAGCCGGCAAAGATATCTACGGCGAAAAACCCCTCGCCCTCACCATCGCCGAAGGCCGCGCCATGGTCAACGCCGTCAACGGCAACCAGCGAATCTTCCAAACTGGCTCTCAACAGCGCTCCGATCCCCGCTTCCGTCAGGCCTGCGAACTCGTTCGAAACGGCCGCCTCGGCAAACTTCAAACCGTCCTGTGCGGCCTGCCCGGCGGCACCCCCGACTTCGGTCTCACGGGCCATCGTCAAGATCCCGAACCCATCCCAGCCGGTTTCAACTACGACATGTGGCTCGGACCCGCCCCCGAAGCCCCCTACGCCCCCGGCCGCTGCCACGTGAATTTCCGCTGGATCCTTGACTACTCCGGCGGCCAGATCACGGACTGGGGCGGACACCATCCCGACATCGCCCAGTGGGGCATGGGCACCGAACTCGCCGGTCCCGTCGCCATCCGCAACGGCCAAGCCACCTGGGCCAAGGAGAAGCTCTGGAACACTGCCACCGACTTTCACTTCGAAGCCATCTACGCCTCCGGCGTCAAGCTCATCTGCTCCAGCCGCATCCGTCAAGGCGTCACCTTCCAAGGCGCCGAGGGCTGGGTCTGGGTCAACCGCGGAGCCATTGAAGCCAGCCCTCTCACCCTCCTCGACTACTCGCCCGCCCCCAACGAGGTCCGCCTCCCTCGCAGCGCCAGCCACTCCCGCAACTTCATCGACTGCGTCCTGTCCCGCCAGCAACCCATTGCTCCCATCGAACAAGCGCACCGCTCCATCTCCATCGCCCACCTCGGCAACATCAGCCTCCGCCTCGGCCGCGACCTCACCTGGGATCCCGCCTCGGAGCGCTTCGAGAACGATGAAACCGCTAACAGCATGCTCTCCCGCCCCTACCGAAAGCCCTGGACCCTGTAACCCCGGCGTAATCAGCGAACGCGTTATCGTGAGGAGACATGCTCTCCCGACGCTCCCTCCTCTCCCTCGCCGCCCTTCCCGTGCAGGCCGCCGAGCCTGTCCACCTCATCGCCCATCGCGGCGGCATCGTTGACGACCAGCACGCCGAAAACAGCCCCGCCTCCCTCACCGACGCCATCGCCGCCGGCTACTGGATGATCGAAGTCGACGTCCGCCGCACCAAAGACGGCGAACCCATCCTCCAACACGATGCCGACTTCCGCCGCTTCTACAATCAGCCCCACCGTGTCGAAGAACTCACCTGGGACGAACTCCGCCGCTTTCGCGCCCAACCCGGCAACTCCGCCCCACTCCACTTCCGCGACCTCGCCCAACTCTGCCGCGGCAAAATTCGCCTCATGCTCGATATCAAAGGCTACGACTGGCCCCCGGCCTTCTACGAAGGCTTAGCCAAAATCTTGTCCGAATACAACCTCCTGCGCACCGCCTACCTCCTCGGCGGCCGCAACGCCACCACCCTCCCCATCACCGAAAACGCGAAAGCCTCCATCAACAGCGCCGGCCTCGCCAAGGCCCTTGCCGCCGGCGAAGACGTTGGCAGCCGCTACTATCTTTTCGAACTCGCCAGCGACATCACCCCCGCCACCGTCGCCGCCTGCCGCCAGGCCGGCATCCCATGCGTCGCCGCCATCAACACCTTCCGCTACACGATGGCCAAGCGCGATGAATGGGAAGGACCGAAGGAAGACGCCGCCCGCCTTCTAGCCCTTGGAGTCACCCACTTCCAGATCGACTCCCGCTACGGTTCCCTCTTCCCCCGGTAAGGCCCAATGGACCTCCCCCGCTCTACTTCGCGAAAAGCTGTGACCGGTCCGCAAACGCCTTAAATTCCAGGGCGTTCCCCGATGGATCCAGGAAAAACATCGTCGCCTGTTCGCCCACCTGGCCTTGAAACCGTACGTAAGGTTCAATAATGAACTTCTGCTCCGCCGCCCGCAGCCGATCAGCCAGACTCGTCTTCAACACTTTGCGGCGCGAAGTGGGCGTAACTCGTTGATTCTTCACGCTGGGCTCGTCTCGATCGCGAGAATGTAGTGACACGGATGGTTCACTCGATCGCGCTCTTTACATTGCATATT
>JBBQRA010000132.1:0-16801 GCA_038215275.1 Bryobacterales bacterium
GGACGCCAACTTCTCCAGCCCGATATCCCCAGCCTCGTAGGCGGATACGAACTTTTCACGCAGATCATCTGAGTATGGTCGCGCCATATCGATTTGCCGCCAAAAATCCAGAGCCCCTCTAGTATGTCAGGTTTTGCTCTAGTCATTCAATATTCATGGGCTGCACGCTACCATTGTGTAGCCTATGAGTAGAATCTCGTCTTTTGTGCTGGCCTTCATGGCCTTGCCCCTTTGTGCCCAGTTTGACTCCGCCACCGTCCTCGGCGTCGTTCGCGACCCGTCCGGTCTCGGCGTCCCCAACGCCAAACTGAAGCTCACCAACGTTCGCACGGGCGTCGAAGCCTCGTCAGAATCTGATGGCTCCGGAACCTATCAGTTCCTGACCGTCCGCGTCGGCCGATACAAGATCGCCGCCGAAGCCGCCGGCTTCAAAACCGCGGTCGCCCAGGAGTTCGAGGTCACAGTCAACGCGCGCCAGCGTGTCGACCTTCAACTCGAAGTCGGCGCCACCACCGAAAGCGTCACTATCAACGCTGCTGCCCAGATCCTCGAAACGGACACCAGTTCCCGCGGCACCGTCGTCGGCACCCAGCAGATCGTCAACCTCCCCCTGAATGGCCGCGCCTACGCCGACCTCGCCTTGCTCGCCCCCGGCGTCCGCCGCAGCGGCATCGCCACTTCCCGCGATGCATCCTTCAATGTAAACGGCATGCGCAGTTCGCAGAACAACTTCGTCGTCGACGGCGTGGACAACAACTCCTACGGAACCTCAAACCAAGGTTTCTCCAATCAGGTCGTCCAGATTACGCCTGACGCCGTACAGGAGTTCCGCCTCGAGACCAGCAACTTCTCGGCCGAGTTCGGCCGCGCCGGCGGCGCTGTCATCAACGCTTCCATCCGCAGCGGCACCAACGATCTCCACGCCTCCGCCTGGGAGTATCTCCGCAACACCTCGCTGAACGCCACCGGCTTCTTCAAGCCCGTAAACAATCAGAAGCCGACTCTGATTCAGAACCAGTTCGGCGTTGCCATGGGTGGAGCCCTTGTCAAGAACAAGATGTTCGTGTTCGGCGACTACGAAGGCTTCCGCCGCGTTAGCCGCACCATCACTTACGCCACGCTTCCCAGTCTCGACATGCGCCAAGGAAACATGGGCATCCCCATCCGGAACCCCTACACTGGCGAGGTCTATACGAACGGCATCATCCCGGCCAGCGCCATTCAGCGTTCGGCCCGCGAGATCCTAGCCGATCTCCCAGCCCCCAACCGCATCGGCGCCGGCCCCCTCGGCGTCGGCAACAACTTCGAATCGCAGCCCCGCCGCAGCGACCAGAACGACAAAGGCGACATCCGCTACGACCAATACTTCAACGACAAATGGACCGCCTTCGTCCGCTACAGCCACCGGCTGATGAACAATTTGGAACCGCCGTCGATCCCCGGTCCTTCCGGCGGCGACGCGAACGGCACTGTTCGGGTTCGCAATGAGCAGATGGCCATCGGCACCACCTATACCATCAACCCCACTTCGCTGATCGAGATCCGTACTGGCATCTCCCGCACTGAAGGCGGCAAGTTCCCCCTCTTCGTCGGCACGCCCACGATCGGCGAACGCTTTGGCATCCCGAACATCCCCAACGACCCTCGGTTCACCGGCGGCGTGATGAGTAACGGCATTAACGGATTCACGACCCTTGGCGTCCAGAGTTCGAACCCCCAATTCCAGAACCCCTTCGTTATCAATCCGAAGGTGAACTATTCGAAGATCTTGAGCAAGCACAGCATCAAGGCCGGCTACGAGTATCAGAGCATCGATACCGATATCGACGACTTCAACCCGAAGTACGGAACCAGCGGCTACAGCGGGCGCTTCTCACAAGCCCCTGGTACGCCTAATGACGATCGCCAGTTCGTTTCCGATTACCTGTTCGGCGCCCGCTCGAATTACTCGCTCAACACGGCGACGATCGTCAATTACCGGCAGCGGATGCACTTCCTGTACCTGCAGGACGACTTCAAGGTCTCCCGTCGGCTCACGCTCAACCTCGGTCTCCGCTATGAGTTCGCCACTCCGCAATGGGAGGGAGCCAATCGTCTAGCCAACTTCGATCCGTCGAACAATTCCGTAGTCCTGGCCAAGGAAGGCTCGCTCCGCGACCGCTCCCTGGTCAACCCGGACCGCAATAACCTGGGACCTCGCATCGGCGCGGCCTACACGGTGAACGACAAGACCGTCATCCGCGCCGCCTTTGGCGGCAGCTACATCCACTTCAACCGGCTCGGTGGCGAAAACCTTTTGGCCTACAATCTTCCGTTCATTCTGAACCCGAACATAAACCAGGTGGCTCCTGCCGTTCCCAATGGCGGCCAGCAACTCTGCCCGTCCAGTGGAAACTACAACCCGGCTACCTGTTTCCTGCCGTTTGGACGCGGCTTCCCGAACAACTTCCTCGACATCTCGAACGTGCGTACGAATACAGTTCGCACCAACCAGATTCCGTTCGATCTGCCTTCGGCTTCGGTGAAGAGCACCCACTTCACCATCCAGCGCCAGATTGCGGAAGGTCTTGTCCTTGACGTCGGCTACGTTGGCACCTTCGGCCGCAACATGATGATCCTGGGGGATCTCAACACCGCCCGGGTCAACCAGCCCGGCCAGAATCTGCCGGTTGACGCCCGCCGGCCCATCCAGGGCTTCAGCTACATTCAGTCGGCCTTCCCCGGCGGCTTCCTCGACTACCACGCCTTCCAAGCCAAGGTCGAACGGAAGTTTGCCAGCGGGTTCTACTTCCTGAACTCGTTCACGTGGTCCAAGGCCATTGACAACGCTTCTGGTCACCTCGAAGCGCAGAACGGCGACAATAGCCGCGTCAACTACGAGAACCTCGCCGCCGAGAAGGGTCTGAGCGGTTACGACCAGCCCTTCAACAACGTGACGACGTTCCTCTACGACCTGCCTTTTGGCAAGGGCCGTTCCTTCGGCTCGGATTGGAACAAAGCGGCGGACCTCGTCGCTGGCGGCTGGCGGCTTTCGGCGATTAATTTCGCCAGCAGCGGCACCCCCGTAAACCTGAGCTGGGGCCCCTCGGCGCAGTTCCAGGTGAGCGGTGCGCCGACGTACCGGCCGAACATCACGGGTGACCCGCTCGTCCCCGAAGGCCAGCGCAGCATCCAACGCTGGCTCGATCCGACGGTAGTTTCCATCCCCACGGATCCGCGCTTCCCCTTCGGCAACGCCGGCCGCAACATCGTCCGCGGTCCGTCGCTCCACCAGATGAACTTCGGTCTCCACAAGGACTTCCACATAACCGAGAAGTTCAAGACGGAGTTCCGCATGGAAGCTTTTAACTTCTTCAACAAGACCAACCTTGGCAACCCGAACGGCAACCGCTCGGCGGGTGGCTTTGGCACCATCACCGGCTTGAACGGTCCGGCGCGCGAAATCCAATTCGCGCTCCGCCTCGCGTTCTAGAGCTAAACCAGCCGCATGCGATTCTGGGTCGCGCGCGGCACCCCAACCCACATCAAGGAGCAACTGATCTCTCAGTTGCTCCTTGCCATTTTCAGCGGTCGTTTTGCGCACGGCGCGCGGCTTCCCAGCGTCCGCCAACTCGCCCGGGGCTGGGTCGAGCACCGCCCCGGCAGCGGCGTCTATGTCCGGCCCCAACTCACCCCGCCCACGCTCCATTCGCTCATCGAACGCTTCCTCGCCGAAGCGTCCGCCGCCGCCGAACTCTCCGTGCAATGGAACGAACCCATTGGATTCGCGCCTTCCGCCGGTCGCCTCCCCGAAATCAACCAGCCCGTCTACGCCGTCCGCCTCGTCTCGGTCGAAGAAATGCTGGTCCAGCCCCGGCGTCACCCGTCGACTTTCTGTTCGCGGTTGTCTCGATCTTGCCCACTATCCTAAACTGGTCGGCCCGGATTCTCCCTGCCCTCGACGTCTCGCCTGACCCTCATTGCTCCCCGCCACGCTTCGCGCGCGGTTGACGGTCCGTCTCCTCTGCGGCCAGCGGGTGTCCTGCGCCTGGGCCGCCGTCACCGGAGCCACGTTTACCCTCACCAACAACAGCCGCAAATCCAAAACCTTCGCCCGCCAGCGGATTCGATCGGTCCGCGCCAGCCGGCGCCGCGCACGCGGCCGAGTCCTCGGCGCCCTCATCGGTTTTTACTCCACCCTTGCCGTCGGGGTTGCCGCTACCGGCAGTCCCGAAGCCCTCCAAAGCGCTTGGGGCCCCGCTGGGGTCGCCACGGCCGTTGACGGTTACTTCGTTGGCAAGTCCCTCGACCGCGATACGCGCGCAATTCACGCTCCTCTTCTCCCCCGGATGTGATTGAATAGCGGGGTAGGTCTTCTATCCGCATGAAACGATTCCTCAGCGTTACCCTCTCTCTCGCCCTCCTCGCCCTGGCGTGGCATCTCGCCCCGGGCGGGCCCTCGACTGCCCTCGGCCAAGCCGGCAACGTGAGCGGTGACGGCAAGTACAAATTCCGCGTCCTCTTCAACTCCTCTCACCTCCCCGCCGAAGCGCAGAAGGTCCTAAAGGCGGCGCATGGCGGCTTCGCTATCGACAGCCGCAAGGGAAAAGGTGAGGTCTATTTCGCCCTCCCCGGCGCGGGGATCATCCGGATCAGCTCCGACCTGAAAACCACGACGCTTCTGCCCACGGATCCCGCGATGCGGGATACCAACATGCACAATGCCCTCTTCTGGAAGACGAAGGACGGCACGCCGCTTCTCTCCTTTCCCGGCAACGCCGCCGCCAAGATTTTCACGACCGGGATCGACGGTAAGCTGATTGGCACTCTGAACGCGCCGGCACCGAAGACCGACATGGGCAACCCCACCGCCAACGAATATTTCGCTGGCGGCGGCCCCTTTGTGCCCACTGACGTCGAGCAACTCGACGGCCTCTTTTACATTCCCACCGGTTACTCAAAACTCGACTACGTCCTGACGGCGAAGATCAACTCCACCAGCCCCTTCGAGGCCACATGGAACGCGCTCGCATTCGGCGGCCGTGGGACTGGTCCCGGTCAGCTCGGCACGGGACACGGCGTCACCATCCCCCCGGGCACCACCCGGATTGACGTAGCCGACCGCCCGAACTCCGAGATTGACCGCTATAGCCGCACCGGCGAGTACCTCTCCACGTTGAGCCTGCCCAAAGGATCCTTTCCGTGCGACATTCAATACCTGGACAAGTTCGCCGTTGTCGGCGCGCTCCATGGGCCCGACCGCAGCAAGGGTGCGCCGATCTACCTGCTCGAGAACGACAAGGTGATCTCCACCATAATGCCGAAGGAGGACCTGGGCCTCTCCAACTTCCAGCACATTCACAACGCGGTGATTAAGAAGCAGGGCGGCAAGCTGTATATCATCGCCCAAGCATGGAACCCGGGCGACTTCGCCATCCTCGAACAGGTCAAGTAGGGCCTAGAACCAGGGCCTATCCGTCAGGTTATAGATCTCGTCCAACTCGTGGAGCCGCTCCTCGAAGTCGATATCGAGATCTTTGATCAGGCCCGTTTCCAGATCGAAGACCCAGCCGTGTACAGTCGGAATTCGATGTTTGGCATACGACTGCTGCACGGCTGCTGTTTTGATGACGTTGATGCACTGCTCTATCACGCTGAGTTCCACCAGCCGATCGTAACGGCCCCACCCGTCTTCAATCGCGTTGAGCTCGTTTTTGTGCATTCGGTAGACGTCCCGGATGTTTCGCAGCCACGGGTTCAGCAGTCCCAGGTCCTTCGCTTCCATGGCGGCCTTCACCCCGCCGCAATGAGTATGTCCGCACACCAGAATGTGCTTTACCTGCAGGTGGGTCACGGCATACTCAATCACGGCAGCGACATTCAGATCGGTGTTCGCCACCACGTTAGCAACGTTCCGGTGGACGAACACCTCACCTGGCGGCACTCCTAGAATTTCATCGGCCGGCACGCGGCTATCGGAGCAGCCAATGTAGAGATAGTCCGGGCTATGGTCAGCGGTCAGTCCGGGGAAGTAACTGGGATCTTTCGCTTTCTCGGCTGCCCAGCGGCGGTTGTATGCGAGCACGTCGTCATAGGTCATGTAGACATTATTATTCCCTAACTTCGCTCAAAATGCACCTTCGTTCGATTGTCTGTTAATCTTTCCTCAACTGCTACCGATACGGTTCTAGGGAGAATCTATGGCCCGCGGGCTCCCGCCTTTCGTTACGACTAGCCGTCTCCGTCTCTTCTGCGCCCTTTGCGGAGTGGCCGCAATTGCGGCGACAGGGTACTTCTGGACGACCAGCTACGAGCTTCCCCATCGCCCATTGCGAATCGGCACCTGGCACGGTCCTCCGTTTGAAATCCATGCCGAGGACGGAACCATCAGCGGCCTCGGCCCGGACGTCATCAATGCAGCGGCCAAGCGCTTAGGGATGCGCATCGAGTGGGTTCGTGCCCCTCGCGGTCCGGAAGAGATGCTGCCTACCGGGGAACTCGATCTTTGGGGCAGCCTGTCGATGACCTCGCCACGAGTCAAGAGGCTCTTCTTCACCAGCCCCTGGGCGGAGTCCTACTTTGGACTCATCTTCCTATCGACGGCCACAGCTCCCCGCGAGGACGTCATCGGCTTAGTGCGCGCCCCTGTTCCGAACTTCCACATCCGCCAGGTTCGGCCCAACGCTACGATCCGCCAATACCTTAACCGAAATCTTTTGTTCGACGCCCTCTGCCGGGGCGAAGTCAATCAAGTGTTCATGGACCAGCGGTCTTTCGTGGCACAGGCGATGAACCGCACTCCGGCTTGCCAAGGCGCTGCCTTCAGCGCGGTCTACCTGCCCAGTTCGAGAACCGAGGTTGGCACCGCCGCGGCCCCAGGCATGGAGGCGCACGCCCTTGCGCTGCGCCGCGAGATCGACCGCATGGCCGTCGACGGCACTCTCGGCCGCATCACGTCCCGCTATCCCATTGGCTTAGGCAGCACCGACTGGCTCATGCAGCTCGCCGCATCGGAAAGGCGGGCGCAGTTGCTCCAGTTCGGTATCCTGGCTGCGCTGATCTTCGCCGCCGTTGCTTCCTGGCAAGCCGAAAGGGTGCGTGCCGCCCGCCGCGAGGCTGAGCGCGCTAACGAGGCGAAGTCAGTATTTCTCGCCACCATGAGCCACGAAATCCGTACGCCCATGAATGGTGTTCTCGGTCTGACCAACCTGCTGCTGGCAACCCCTCTCCAGCCAGAGCAACGGGAACTCGGCGCCTCCATTGAATCCTCCGCTCAAGCCCTTTTGAACATTCTGAATAGCGTGCTGGATCTGTCGAAAATCGAGGCCGGCAGCTTGGCCCTCGAATCCATCCGGTTCTCTCCCGCCGCACTCACAAACGAGGTGGTGGGTAGTTTTGCGGCGCTCGCCAGCGAGAAGCATCTCCGGTTGAATGCCGAGTTCGACCCCAGCGTCCCGGCTTGGCTACTCGGAGACCCTTTCCGCACCCGGCAGATCCTAGTCAACCTAATCGGCAATGCCCTGAAGTTTACGGACTCGGGCTCGGTCAAGGTCCTGTGGACGGTCCTGGAGCGTCAGGCCGAAAACGCCACACTCCGCTTTGCCGTGATCGATACAGGGGTCGGTATTGGCTTGGAGAGCCTGGATTTGGTCTTTGAACCCTTTCGCCAAGCCGACGCCACCACGACCCGCCGCTTCGGCGGTACCGGCCTCGGACTCGCGATCGCCAAGCGCCTCGCCACGGCCATGGGCGGCAGCCTTGGTGTAACCAGCCGGCCCGGCCACGGCTCTACGTTCACGGTGACCCTGCCCTTTCCTCTAACGACGGCGCCCGCCACACCCGAACGCCCGGATGCTCTCTGGCAGCCAGCCAATGGGCAGCGACCCCGGGTCCTGGTCGCCGAAGACAACTTGATCAACCGACGGATCGCACAGGCCATCCTCGAACGCTTCGGCTGCGAAGTCGTCAACGCCGCTACTGGGCGGGAGGCCGTCGACCTGCATGCCCGCGAGAGTTTCGACTTGATCCTGATGGATTGCCAAATGCCCGAAATGGATGGCTACGCCGCAACGGAAGAGATTCGCCGTCGCGAGGCGGGCAAGCAACAGACACCTATCGTCGCGATGACCGCCAGCGTCCTGACCGTTGAGCGACAACGATGCCGCGAATGCGGCATGGACGACTTCATCGCGAAACCCTGGCAAGCAAGGGAGTTGGGAATAATTCTGGACCGCTGGTGTGGGGCCTCGGCGGGACGGCTCACCTAGCATCGAGACGGGCTCCGCATACTTGCTGCTCCGCCTAGAATCCTGGCTTGCAGTTCCGCGGTACCTATTCCACTTTTTACTCCCAGGTCACGCCCAACTCCCCGGTTCTCGGTGATCCGGCGATCAACGGTACGATTGGCCTGCTGCCCGTCACCGGTCTTCCCCGCCTGGGTACCTTTATCCCTCCTACGGAAACCCGGACCCACGACTATACCTTCGCCGATGACCTGAGCTACAGCGTTGGAAAGCCTGTATTTAAGGCTGGAGTGAAGCGATCGCAACTTCAACGGCACCATGATCTTCCCTTCGGTTGCCACCTTCCTGGCCGGTGTTCCTCTCACCTACTCCCGCGCCATCGGCATCAGCCGGATCGAACAGCGCAACCGCGAGCTGGGCTGGTATCTGCAGGACGATTGGCGACTTACCCAGACCGACAACGCTGACCGCAACAACTTCGCTCCTCGCGCCGGTTTCGCTTGGGGCCTCCAGGGCAAGTCCACCACCATTCTCCGGGCGGGTACGGTCCGCACTTCCCGGTGCTGTACAAGAACACGAACGGGCGGGTGGCGCACGAGTGCATCATTGATCCGCGGCCATTATAAGGATGCCTGCGGGGTTACCGTGGACGACATAGCCAAGCGGCTGATCGACTACGGGTTCCATGCGCCGACGATGAGCTTCCCGGTGGCGGGGCAGGATGAGTACTGGTCGGCGGTAGGCCGGATTGACAACGTGTCGCGCAGGGGTAGTTAGAGGCCGGCCCAAATATCCGCGAGGTCGAGGGCGAACCCGTCAACGGGCCCTTCGCCTGTCACTTTGAGTTCACCTTGACGCCGCTCGACCGGGTGGCCGGGGCGATAGATGGAGACCGTTCGGGAGTCGCCATCAATGAGCCAGGCTTGGGCAACGCCGCTGGCGATCCAGGCGTCCATTTTGGTTTCGATATCGGGCAAGCGGTCCGACGGGGAGACGACTTCGACAATGAAGTCAGGTGTCAGGCGCAGGAAACCGCGGCGTTGGGCGGGAGTTAGGTTCTGCAGCTTTTCGTTCGCTACCCAGGCGGCGTCAGGCGAGAGAATGGCTCCGGAGGGCAAGACGAAGGCGACGCTCGAATCAAAGGCCTTCCCATAGCCGGTGACCTTAGCCCAGTTCCGCAGTTCAGCGGCGACATCCAGTGAGCGAAACGAAGATTCGCCGCCGGCTGGAGGCATAATGATGATTTCTCCGTGCGCGGTAAGCTCAGCGCGCAGGGTTGGATTGGCCGCGCAGAACTCTTCGAAATCGGCAGCCGAGACCGCTCGATTGAGGTTGAGGATCGCGGGAGCGTCGAGTTCGGGGAGGGCGAGCTGCATTTGCTCTTAGTATAGGGGACGCTTAATCCTGGCAGAGCGCCTGCATGGGATCAACGCGGAGAGCCCGGCGGGTGGGGCCGAAGCAGGCGAGCAGGCCGACCGCGCCCAGCGCGGCGGCGACGTCGAGGAAGCTGAGCGGGTCTGAGGGGTTCAGGCCGGGGACCAGGAACATCGCCAACGGCTTGGTGACGAAGAAGGCCGCGAGAAGGCCGAGCGCGAGTCACGCGCCGATGAGACGGAAGCAGTCAGCGGCGACGAGGTGGACGACTACGCGGGGCTGGCGCCGAGGGCGATCCGGACGCCAATCTCGCGCAGGCGGCGAGCAACGGAGTAGGTCAGCACGCCATAGAGGCCGAAACTGGGCCGTACCGAGGCCTCGTTTCCCCAAGAGGCGATAGACGGATTCGGCGCTTGCGCCAGCCAGGAACATCCCCTTGGCATCCACCCATCCATCGCCCTGATCCCCAGAACTGATGAAGACCGGCCCGAGGGGCGCAGAGGGCGATAAGGTGATGGGCGTCGACCGGCAGATTGTGGGCGGTTAAGGGACCGGAGTACTTCAGGTAGTTGCCAGCCATCCAGTGATACTCGTTTGGCGCAGCGAGCTGTTGACAGGTGTGCAATCTGATGCTACAAGTTGTACTGTTATAATGCGTAGCATTAAGCCAGAATTGAAACGGAAACCGCTGAGCGAACTGGAGACGAAGCTGATGCGGTTTCTTTGGACCGCGGGGCCGGTGAGTTCGGAGCAGGTGCGCGAAGGTTTGGCTGGGGAACACCCGATGAAAGAGACGACGGTGCGGACCGTGCTGCGGCGCCTCGAAGAGAAGGGCTATGTGGCGCACGAGGTGCAGGGCCGCACCTTCATTTACCGTGGCCTCGAACGGCCCGAGCATGTTGCGGTACAAGCGATCCGGCAGTTGCTGGATCGCTTCTGCGGCGGTTCTATGGAGCAGCTTTTGGTGGGGATGGTGGATCAGAAAATGATCAGCCCGCAGGAGCTAAACGCGCTGGCGAAGAGGATTGCGCAGCGCCGGAAGAAGGACTGAGGGAGCTATGATTGCAATCGAGCCATGGAGCGCGGCCCTGCTGGAGGCGCTGGCGGGGGCGTCGGTGCGGGCGCTGATTCTGGCCGGGATGGCGGTGCTCGCGCTGCGATGGCGGCGGGGACTAACGGCGCCGGTGGCCCATGCTTTGTGGGCCGTGGTGACGATGGCGATGTTGCTGCTGCCGTTGGGGAGTCTATTGCCACCGGTGGTTCCGTTGCCCGCCGCGGTGGATCTGTCGCGTTGGGTGCGCATGCCTGAGAAGTCCGCGCCGGCTGCGGCGGGGTTGGGGACGGCGGTTTTGGCGCAGCGATTGGCTCCGATGGTGATGGAGATCGACAGCCGGGGCGGATGGCAGGTTAAGGCGGTGGGGCCGCGGGTGGTGTGGGGTTGGTGGAGCGTGGCTGGGGCGGTTTACCTGGCCGGGCTTTTGGTGATGTTGGGGCGGCTGGCGGTGGGTTCGATTCTGGCGGGGCGATTGGTGGGGCGGAGTGCACGAGTGAGAGAGGAGCGCATGGGAGAGGCGCTGGAGGCGGTGGCGCGGGAGCAAGGGGCGCCGATGCCTTGGCCGGAGGTATTGGAGTCGGCGGAGGTGACGGCGCCGGTGGTGGTGGGGCGACGGGCTCCGGCGATTCTGTTGCCGGACGGGTGGCGCGAGTGGGACGACTGGAAACTGCGGGCCGTGCTGGCGCATGAATTGGCGCACGTGCGGCGGGGCGATGGGAGATCCGTGGTGCTGGCGGCGTGGAACCGGGCGGTGTTTTGGTTCCATCCGTTGGCGTGGTGGCTGGAGCGGCGGCTGGCTTCGCTGTGCGAACAGGCTTGTGACGATGCGGCGGTGCGCACGGTGGGGGACGCGCCGCGCTATGCGCAGGTGTTGTGGGATATCGCTGCGGCTGGGCCTGGGCTGCGGATTGGGACGGCGCAGTCGATGGCGGGTGCGAGCCCGGTGGGCCGGCGGATTGAACGGCTGCTGGAGGGCGGGACGAGGTCAACGGGGCTGGCTCCGTGGCGGTTCTGGGTTTGGATTGTTTTGGGGACGCTGCCGGTGGTGGTGTTCCTGGCGATGGCGCAGGCGCGCGGGGCGATAGTCGACCCCGGTGACGTCCGGCCTGATTGGCACTGGTACCAGGATGGATTCCGCACGAGCGCGGAGGAGGCGCGGGAGTTGGAACGTGAGGTGGCGCGGGAGGCCGGAGCACTGGGGGCGCGGGCGCGGTTGGTGGCGTACTACTGCTACAACGCGGACTTTGAGGCTTTGGGCACGCATGTGCTGTGGGTGATTGCGAACCATCCGGAATCGGAGTTGGCGGGGACCGGGCCAGTGATGATGTGGTCGTTGACGGGGCTGGGAGGCCCTGGGGAGATGGAGCGGTTGGCGGAGAAGGCGCGGCAGTTGTGGAAGGAGCAGGTGGCGCGGCACGGCGGGGAGGTGCGGGTGCTGGGGCACGCGGCGGCAGCGTTGCATTGGGCGGAGCCGGCGGAGTCGGAACGGCTGTTGTTGCGGGCTCGGGCGTTGGACGGGGAGAATAGCCATTGGGTGGGCCGACTGGCGGCTCTTTACTCGGAGGTGATTGCGGTGGACTTCCACCGGCGGGCGGGAGTTGGTTCGATGGGCAGTCCGATGCGACTGGACGACGGGTTGGGGGAGCGGGTGAGGCGGGAACTGGCGGGCGGGACGGATTTGGAGATGGCGGGGCGCGTGGGGACGGCGTTGGCGATGCGCCTGGTGCAGACCCGGGAGTGGAAGCTGGGGCAAGAGGGGGCGATGCGAGAGGCGCGGCGGGCGATGGGGGAGTATACGGTGGGTTTGCTCGAGCGGGCGAGTGGGAGCGATGCGGTGCGCTGGGCGCCGCCGCTGGCGGAGTTGCGGCGGTGGCTTGGCCGGGAAAGACAGCGTTGAGGCAGGGGACGACTTCCGCTTGGTTATGTAGAAATGAAAGGCCACACTTGGGTGCTAGGTAGCTGACTTACCAGGCCTGTGCTTGTTTAGGTACCATCAATCGGGAGCCGATTTGGCGTTGTTCGACCTGGGTGATGGTCGTCGAGGGAACAGGGTGGCAGGCAAGAGGCATCATACAATTCCCCAGTTCTTGCAAAGAGGATTTGCGAGTAGTGGCGAGGGAGCGGCAGCGCGGATCTGGATGTACCGCAAGGGACACCCGGGCCGGCAGGTTGGTATCGCGGACACGGCGGTGGAGCGTTTTTTTTACGGTGACCCGTCTGATCCAGAACTGGACGAGGCGATTACGCGGCTCGAGTATGAATATGTTCCACTAATCGACGATCTCCGAAGTCGTGGGAACGGTGAGCTCATCCGGTCCACCTTGATTCCGGAGATGGTGGCCCATCTCGCCGTGCGGACTCGATATATCCGACAGTATTCCATCCGAACTGTGACGGAGTTAACAGACCAGATAGCCCAAGAATTGCGCCGGGAAGGAACGGCAACCCGCCATGTCATGGAGGCGATTGAGCGACCTGGGCCCGAACGCGAGAAAATCGAAACCGCGGCATTTGCCCATGGAGGAGCCGACGGAGTGAGCCTCGTCAAATCACCCAAGGGTCGGCGATTGATTGAGGCTCATTTACGAAATAATCAAGGCTTTCCGCACGCCATCGACGCAGATATCGATGAATTCGTCGCGGAAATGAAGCGTCAACTTCCGGAAGCAATCAGGGGTGCGATGAATGCCGCCATGCTGAATAACTTACGTCTGCCAATACGCGCGGATAGCTATCGGAAGCTCCGCTGGCATGTAGTATTTGTAAAGGACTGCGTATTATTGGGTGACACGGTGATAGTTGCCGAGACCGCTGGTCAGCGGAGATTCAAGCCGTTGGATGATCGAGGGGACCATATTCACCGCATTTATCTCCCTATAGCGGCGGACCGTTTGCTTGTGGGAAGTCATGGTCGCGAGTGCCCGAAAATCTCGGAACGAGAACTAAATCAGGTCCTGGCGCGGTGCAGCTATGAATTCTTCTTAAGTTCGATTCAACTGGGCGCTGAGTCCACAGAAGAACTTGGGAAATGGTCGGGCCTGTTGAGCGAGCGCGAACTCAAGAAGATCCGACGCGAGCTCATCAAATCGGTCCAAGTTCCGCGAGGGTCACTTCGGTCGCAATCGGGCTAACATTCGCGCCCCATGGCGCATTCGGCGTGGATGGCTTTGACCGCCTTCTCGATCCCGGAGCGGGGGACGACCAAGTTGATGGTCAATTCGCTCGACCCTTGGGCGATGGCAATGATGTTCACCTGCTCGCGGCTGACGGCCGTGAAGATGCGGCCGGCGAGGCCCGCGTGACCGCGCATGCCTTCGCCCACCACCGCGATCAGACCGACGTTGTCATCCACTTCGACCGGGCGGACGTAGCCGTGTTCCAGTTCGAGAGCTAACGTCTCGCGGAGCGCCTGGAGGACGAGTTGGAGTTCATCCTTGCGGATGAGGAAACAGAAGCTTTGGCGGTAGCTGGAACTCGAAAACGTCAGGACCTCGGCTCCGACCATGGCGAGGGCGTCGAGGGCGCGGGCCATGATCCGCGTGCCTGGCATCTCGGCGCTGGCAGGTTCAACGGAAACCATGGCGACGTTCGCCATCGAGGTGACCGCGCGGGCTCCCTGGCCGGGCGTGGAGAGGGCCGGGGCGATGTGGGTTCCTTTCGCCGCCACGTTAAAAGAGTTCTTGCTCCAGACGGGAATCTTCTTTTCAACTAGCGGGGCGAGCGTGCGCGGGTGGAGGACCTTCGCACCGTTATAGGCGAGTTCGGCGGCTTCGGCGTAGGTGACTTCGTCGAGCACCTTTGCGTCGGCGACCAAGCGGGGGTCGGCGGACATGATGCCGTCGACGTCGGTCCAGATCCAGAGTTCGGCCGCGTCGAGGGCGTAGGCGAAGATGGAGGCGGAGAAGTCGCTGCCGCCGCGGCCAAGCGTCGTCGGCTTGCCGTCGGCGGTGGCTCCGTTGAAGCCGGTGAGCACCGGGACGGTGCCGGAGGCGAGGAGGGGGGCGAGATGCTCGGCGGCCCTGGCGCGGGTGAGGTCGAGCAGCGGCGTGGCGTTGCCGTGAACCGCATCCGTGATGACGACACGAGCGGAATTGATGGCCTCCGCGGGCGTTCCCTGGCCGTTGAGGTAGGCGGCGATCAACAAGGCCGAGAGGCGCTCGCCGACGGCGATGGCTTCGTCGACTGAGCGGGGCGGACGGTCGCCGAGGAGTTGCATGCCTTTGGCGATGCGTTCGAACTCGGCGAGAATGCTATCGATTTCGGAGAGTACGGCGGGGAGGGCCTCGGCGGAGAGGACGTCCTTGGCCGTTTGATGGTGGCGGGCGCGGAGGGTGTCGAGGTTCGTCGCGACCGCTTCGGCGTCGTTGTTCTCGGCGTGGCGGAGGGTATCGAGTAGAAGGTCCGTCACCTTGCTCATGGCCGAGACGACGATGGCGGTGGGGCGGAGGCGCTGCTGTTCGGCGGTGAGACCGGCGGCCACACGGATGCGATCGGCGGAACCCATACTGGTGCCGCCAAATTTCATGATCAGGAGATTGTTCAACTAGTTACTGCCTTTCCATTGGAGGTCCGTGCCCGGATGAGCCGGAGGATCTCGTTGACGACTTCGTCGGGTGGGAGATGGGAGGTATCGAGATAGGTCGCGTCGAGGGCTTGGAGGAGGGGGGCTTCGGCGCGGGTACGGTCGCGGTGGTCGCGGTCCTGGATTTCGCGGGTGACGATGGGGAGGTCGCCGCCGGCTTGGCTGACGCGCCGGGCGGCACGAACTTCGGCGGAGGCGTCGAGGAAGATTTTCACTTGGGCGTCGGGGAAGACGTGGGTGGCGATGTCGCGGCCCTCCATGACGACGCTGAGGCGGGCGCCGAGGGCGCGCTGCTTTTCGACGAGGGCGCGGCGGACGCCGGGGACGGCGGAGACCTGAGAGGCGGCGGTGGCGATCGCGGGGGCGCGGATGGCGAGGGAGACGTCTTCGCCGTTGAGGAAGACGCTGTCGGGTGTGAGGTCGATGTCGGCGGCTTGGGCGAGTTGGGTGAGGTTGAGGTGGTCGTCGAAGGCGGTGCCTTGACGGCTGGCCCAGAGAGCGACGGCGCGGTACATGGCCCCGGTGTCGATATAGAGGAAGCCCATGCGGTCAGCGACCTGGCGGGCGACGGTGCTTTTGCCGGCCCCGGCCGGGCCATCGATGGCCACGACGATTCGTTTTTCCATTCCTGAACTTCTATTTTGGCAGACCGCGGGGGGCTATTGCCGGGGAAGCGTGGTGGCGAGGTAGTCGACGAGGGCCTGCACCTCGTCATCTTTGACGGGCGCTCCGCGGGCGATCATGTTTTGAACGAGTTCCTTCCATTCGGCGGCGGAGTGACGCTGGGTCGTGACGACTTCGATGGAGTGGCAGCCGATGCCGCAGGTGCGGTCGGCGAGGGCGCGGGCGGCAGTGGCGGGGAGGGTGACGGGCGTGAAGGACCCGACTTTGGGTTCGTTTTTCCGTTGTGCGGAGGCGGCGGCGACGGCGCGGGAGACGGAGATGGGGAGGGGCTTGCGTTTGACATCGGGCAGGGCGTAGGCGACGAGGGTGTTGCTGGAGCCCCCGCCGAGGAAGCCGCCGCCGCCAGCGGCCATGACGGTGACGTATTGGCGGCCGTCACGGCCGAGGTAGGTGATGGGGGAGGTGTGGGCGCTGGCTTCGACCTTGACCTCCCAGAGGAGTTGGCCGGTGGAGCTGTGATAGGCGCGGAAGCGGGAGTCGTTGGCGGCGCCGATGAAGACGAGATTACCGGCGGTGGCGATGCTGCCGCCCATGTTGATGGATCCGGTGTTTTTGACGCCGAGGGCTTCGAGTTCTTCGATGCGGCCGAGGGGGGAGCGCCACTTGATGTCGCCGGAGGCGAGGTCGATGGCGATCATCTCGCCGAAGGGGGGATTGTTGCAGGGGATGCGGGTCTCGCGATTCCAGAAGCGGGCGTAGGTGCCGTAGGCGGAAGTCCGGACATACTCGTTGCCCTTCTTCTCCATGTGCCCCCATTGGCCCACGTGCATGACATTGACGTAGAGCATGTTCTGCGTGGGGTCGATGGAGACGCCGCCCCAGTTACCGCCGCCGAGGGTGGAGGGGAAGAAGAGGTCGTTGCCTTCGAGGCCGAGAGGGACGTAG
>JBBQRA010000133.1:0-16722 GCA_038215275.1 Bryobacterales bacterium
AAGCCGATCACGGTTTGGAGGATGGTCGCAATGGCGCCCCAGTTATCGGACATCGTGGGCTGATGCTGGCTGATGCCGCCCTGCACGCGGAAGAAGACAACCAGGATCATCAGCAGCGGAATCGCGTTGAGGAACAGAGACGCGCGGGCGACGTATTGAATGCCAAGGATGCCAATGGTGGCCATGATGTATGTCCACAGCGCGGCCACAAGCCAGAAGGTAGGCGTGCCGGCGGTCGCGTCCACGCCCAGGCCCATCAGTATGAACCGCGTTGAAGTGAAGGTGCCCACCGCGAACCAGCCCACCTGCAGCAGGCCCATGAACAGGCCCGGCAAGGGATAGCCGCCGAGGGTGCCGAACGTAGAGCTGCCGATGACGTATAGCGGGAAACCGGTCTTCATCCCGAGCATGCCGGGGACGTAATAAAAAAGTGCGTAACAGATGAGGCCCGCGGCGGCGAGCGCTGCGATGCAGACGCCCAGGCTGGCCCGGTCGATGGTGCCTTGGGCCATCGTCTGATAGAAGACGATCCAGAGAAAGACGCCCGCGTACGTCGGGGCGGTGTTCGTATACCAGGGCGCCCGGTTCGTGGCTGGGTTCGGTTTGGTTTGGCTGATGTAGGCAGGGAGCATGGCCCGTTATTCTATGCTGTCCGGAGCCAAAGTGCGAGTGGCCCATGCGAAGCTGAGGAGGCACATGTCAGTCGCCGAGTTATTGCGGGCGGAAATCGCCCTGCACGGACCCATCCCCTTCTCCCGCTTCATGGAGGTGGCGCTCTATGATCCTGCGGGCGGCTACTATCGACAGGACCGCTTCGGCCGTCAAGGCGACTTCTATACAGCCGAGCAGTTGCAGCCGGTGTTCGGGATGCTGCTGCGCCGCTTCTGCGAGCAGCAGGGCATTGGCCACGTCGTGCAGCCGGGCGCAGGGCGGGCAGCGCTAGCGGAGACGTTCGCGGGCATGGAGTACACGCCCATCGATATCGGCTATGGAGCGTGGCCAAAGGCGTTCTCGGGCCTGGTGCTGGCACATGAGTTCTTCGATGCATTACCCGTGGATCTTGCCGAACGAAGCGAGGACGGATGGCGCGAACGAAGGGTGAGGGTGAGTGGAGGCAGCTTCGTCTGGTCCCCGGGTGCGGCGTTGGCGATGGAAGAGATCGCTGAAGGCATCGATGTGGTCGAAGTGCCCGTGGGCATGGAGCGGGAGCTGCGGCTCATGGCCTCGCATGTGGAGTCCGGCCATCTGTTGGTGCTCGATTATGGCTATACGCGACGTGAACAGATCCGCTTCCCGCAGGGCTCGCTGATGAGCTATCGAAAGCATCGGGCGATCGATGATGTATTGGCTGATCCAGGCCAGCAGGACATCACGGCGCATGTGCCGTTCACGACGCTCGAAGCGTTGGCCGGCGAGTATGGCTTCGCGCTCGTCAGCAGCGAATCGATGGGTTCGTTCCTGCTGCGCACCGGCGAAGCGGACCACTTCGCCTTTCTCGATCTGGAGGCTGATGCGGCGCGGCGTCTGCAACTGAAGGCATTACTATTCGACGTGGGCGAATCGTTCCGTGCGATGTGGTTCGAGAAGCGGGAAAGGCCTGTAAACAGGGCTCCAAAATGATTTCGGCCCCGGTTGAAGCCGGGGCCGTTTGGGCTATTCGCGGTTGACGGTAAATCGAAGGACTACGGCTTTTTCGGAGCGGCTTTCTTCGCCGGAGCTGTAGCCTTTTTGGCGGGCGGGGCAGCTTTCTTAGCCGGAGCAGTGGCCTTCTTAGCAGGCACAGCGACCTTCTTGGCAGGCACAGCGACCTTCTTCGCAGGAGCAGCAGCTTTCTTCGCCGGTGCCGGAGCAGCGGCCTTCTTGGCGGGCGCTGCAGCCTTCTTGGCAGGAGCGGCGGCTTTCTTCGCCGGGGCTGCCTTCTTTGCGGTTGCGTTCTTCATTGAGTGATTCTCCCTAACATCTTTCTAGCGCTCTCTAGAGAGAACGCAGTTGTGACCATATATAAAGTTGTTCCAGGACAATGTCAAGAGAAAAAGTACTTCGCCGGATCCAAAGAGTGCCGAAAAGTCGAGTGTTTTCGCATAAAAAACGAAACTAGTGCAGAATGTTGTTATGCGAATGCCGCAGTCAGTTTCGTTTCGCCCCAATAAACATAGGGGTTTCGCGTATCTCATGCTGTTGGCGGGCTGGGCGCTTGCCCTGGGCTGCGGCGGCGGCAGGCAAATCAAAATTAGCAACCCAGTGGCCCGTGTAGGCGCCTCAGAAGAGGGCGTTGCGAGCTGGTATGGCGAGCCTTACCATGGGCGCCGCGCTGCCAATGGAGAGGTCTACGACATGCGGGCGATGACGGCCGCGCATCCCTCGCTACCTTTTGAAACGTGGGTCTCCGTGCGCAACCTGGACAACCGGAACTCCACGCAGGTGCGCATCACAGATCGGGGTCCGTTCGTGAAGGGACGCATCGTCGATCTCTCCCGCGCCGCGGCCGAAGAGATCGACTTGGTCAGGCTCGGCATCGCCAAGGTGAAGCTCACTGTGATCGATCCGCCACGCAGCTATGTGCGGGGCCGGCAGTTCACCGTGCAGGTGACCACGGCCCGCAATCAGCAGAACGCGCAGTACCTCGAACGGAAGCTCAAAGGGAAATACAGGGACGTATTCGTCCGCTACCGTCCGGCAGTAGCGAAGGGCAACACGCCGGAGTCCTGGCGCATCCTGGTTGGCAAAGTGGACGACGTGAAGCAGGCGCAGAAGACCCTGCTCGAGGTGCGTCCGGACTACCCGAACTCGTTCGTCGTCGGCTGGGATGTCGAGTAGGGCTCACCGGATTCCGCGGGAAAGGCTCACGAAATCAAATCCTAAGAAAATTGTTGTAGGCCCGCCAAAGAAAAAGTTAGAGTAATGATTCACAGCCACCACTAGTCCATCTGAGCGGGTCTTTCCGTTCGGTTGAGGCATTTCTATGATCCCTACTGCACAAGGTCCGTCATTTCATGGTCCGCCCCTGCTGGTTGGCCAGTCCCCGCGTCTTCGGCACGTGCAACGGATGGTGGAAAAACTTGCCAATGGCCGCTGGCCCGCGCTGATTCTGGGTGAGACTGGCACGGGCAAAGAAGTGGTGGCCCGCTCCATTCACGCCGCCAACCCGTCGGGCAATTTCGTCACGATCGACTGTTCTGCCTTCGTCGGCCCGTTGATGGAGAGTGAACTATTCGGCCATCGCCGGGGAGCATTCACGGGCGCGGACCGGGACAAGATGGGCTTAATTGAGGCCGCCGACGGCGGCTCCGCTTTCTTCGACGAAATCGGCGAGATGCCGCTTGATCTGCAGGCGAAGCTGCTGCGGGTTTTGCAGGAGAAGGAGTTCCGCCCACTGGGTTCGACGGTCACCAAGCGCTCCGACTTCCGGATCATCGCGGCCACGAATCGCGACCTGGCGAAAGAGGTGGACAAGGGAACCTTCCGGCAGGATCTCTACTACCGGCTCAATGTGGTAACGCTGCGCCTGCCCCCGCTACGCGATCGCCGCGAAGACATCCCCGCCTTGCTGCAACACTTTCTACGGAAGTACGGCTCCAACCATAGCTTCACGCAGGAGGCGCTCGAATCGGCCTTGGCTTACGACTGGCCCGGCAATGTCCGCGAGCTCGAAAACTCGATTCAGCACATGGTCGCCATCAATACCGGTCCAGTGCTGCAGGCCCGAGACCTGCCTTCGCCCATCCAGAACTTCCACTATTCCCGGCGCCCTGCCGAGCCCGGCTTGACCATGGCTGCCGCCGCGGGTTACGCGCCTTCGGCGCAGTCCGGCGCCGGGGCCCAACCGGCCTTCGTCTCCTCGCCCATCCTGCCGCTTGTCGAGATGGAACGGCGCGCCATTCTCAGCGCGCTGGAATACACGAAGGGCGATCGCTTGATGGCGGCGCACCTGCTGGGCATCGGCCGGACCACTCTTTATAGAAAGCTGAAGGAATACCAACTGGGCGACTGAGACTTTCCCTCGATCGGGGCCACTTTCATTTCGATGAATTCGCCCTCCCCCGCCCGTATCCGCAGCCGGGTTCTCCTCGTCGAATCCGACCCCTGGGACGCCGGTTTGGTCCAGGAAGCTCTCGATGAACTCGAAGAACAGCAGTACAGGAAGCTGCTTCCCTGGGTGATGGAGTTGTATCATGCCGAGACCCTGGCCGAGGCGATCGTAGCCCTGGAACAGGAAGCCTTCGACATCATCCTACTCAATCTCGACCTGACGGACAGTCATGCTCTGCACACCTTTCTGCGCGTACACCCGATGAGCCGGACCGCGCCCATCGTCATCCTCTGCAACGCCCGCGAAGAATACACGGCCCTGGCGGCCGTGCGCGAAGGGGCCTTCTCCTATCTGCTCAAAGAGGACCTCGACTGCCTGCCTTTGGCACGCACGCTGCGGTCTGCCATGGAGCGCCAGCAGGCCATAGTGGCCCGGGCGGAGTTGCCACTTCTCGACGAACTGACCAGCCTGATTTCCCGCGATGGGTTCGTTTTGTTAGGGGAACAATCGTTGCAGTTGGCGGCGCGCTGGCAGCATCCGGCGACACTATTCCTGGTCGAGCTCACCGGCTATTCGCTGCTCGAAGATGCCTATGGGCATCAGGCGCACGATCTGGCGTTAATCGAAACCGGCGATCTGCTGCGCACCGTCTTCCGCGAGTCTGACGTCGTGGCGCGGCTGCAGGGCGATACGTTTGGCGCGCTGTGCTTCGACGATCCGGCCGCACTCGAATCGATGGAAGACCGCATCGAACGCTACCTGAAATCTCTGACTCCCTATCCCAGCAATCGTCCGGCCCTTAGCTATCTCTCCGGCCAATCGACGCTAATTCCAACCTCCACGACCAATCTAGACGGAATGTTACAGCGCGCAGAGGCAGATCTGGCGGTTAACCGCGGCCAAGAGCTGACGCCCGCGCTAGGATAGTAGTATGAATTCAGTCACAGAATTGGTTTCAACCGTGCAGAGCTTGTCGCTCGCCGGCGCCTTTCTGTTCCTGGGCCTGCAACTGTTGCTGCGTCCGGCAGTGTGTGCGGAGAAGTTCACCACCTTCGCCGACCGGTTCCAAAGCCGGGGCATACCGATTCCGATGCGGGGTTCAGCACCCGCCGCCGTACCGGATACCCCTTTGGTGCGCGGTGTGCTCCGGGCCGCCGGGATAGCGTTGGCACTGTCGAGTCTCCTGACTCTTCCGAGTGTGATCTAGGATTCGCTCGTGCGGATCGCTCTTGATGCCACCTACAGTGTGGGCTCACAGCCGACCGGGGTGGCTGTTTACTCGCGCGAAATCATGTGGGGGTTAGCCCGGCGCCATCCGGAGGCCCACTACTACTTCTGCTACCGGCCGCATCGCCTCTTTCGTTCGCTCGAGGCCTTTCTGCCCCGCGGCGCGGCTCGGCGGCCGTTGTTCGACACGTGGGCTCCCCCGGCGCAGATCTTCCATGGGTTGAATCAACGGCTGCCGCACCTCAGGAGCCGCCACCGGCTTGTAACCACGTTTCACGATCTTTTCGTCATGACCTCCGATTATTCGACCCCGGAGTTCCGGTCCCGCTTCACGGCACAGGCCAAAGACGCTGCCAACCGTTCGGACCTGATCCTGGCGGTCAGCTCGTTTACGGCCTCGCAAATCACCGGCCTGCTCGGCGTTGAGCGAGGAAGGATCCGCGTGGTGCATCACGGTGTGTTCCATCCGGGCGAGAAGCGGCTGCGGGAGCTGACGAAGCGGCAGCCCTTCATCCTCTCCGTAGGCGCTATTCAGAAGCGGAAGAACACGGGCCGGTTGATTCAAGCCTTCGAGGGGTTGCCCGCCGGCTGGCGCCTCGTCCTCGCCGGAGCGGCCACAGGCTTCGGCGCGGAGGAGATTATGGCGCAGATCGCCGCCAGTCCGCGACGGGCGGATATTCAAGTGCTGGGATACGTCTCCGCGGAACGCCTGGAGGCGCTCTATAGCCGCGCTGCCATTTTCGCTTTCCCGTCGCTTGACGAGGGCTTCGGCATACCCGCAATTGAGGCCATGGCCTGGGGAGTACCGGTGGTGACTTCCAATCGATCCGCGCTTCCGGAGGTGACTGCGGAGGCCGCGTTCCAGGTGGATCCTGAAAACGTGGAGGAACTTCGCTTCACGCTGCAAACCCTGATCGAACAGCCCGCTTTGCGCGAGACGGTCGCACAGCGAGGCTTTGCGCATGCCGCACAGTTCACCTGGGATCGAGCGGTGGACCAAACCTGGACCGCCTATCACGAAGTGATGGACCGCTAATTATTCCCCGTTTTCGTCGGTGGCGATTTTGAGCGCTTTCAAGAACTTCTCGTCCTGCGACGTCCACTTCACCTTGCCAAACTGGCCAAGGCGCTTCCGCGGCGTAGCTTCCTCTTCTTCACCATCGACATACTCTTCGTCGTCGACATCCGGAGAGGATTCGTCGCGCTTGTTGAAGCCAATGGTCGCTTCCAGTACCAGGAAGACGTCGTAGCCGGACTTCTTGATCTCGCCAATCGCTTCCGCTATTCGGTCGGAGTCGGACAGGGATTCGTTGATCGCGTTTCCCAAATCCTGCATGAGTTCTTTCAGTCGGTCGTCCAAAGGAATGGCCCTCTCACATAATTCTTCTGGGCACCCCCAGAATAGCACTATCCCCCCCTATCGGCGTAGTGACCAGATTTCTGCAGACTTATAATGGAAATGGATCATGATTGCTATCGGTCGAAAATTCGTAGCCCACGTCCTGCCGGGCATCATGCGGCCCCTCCGCATTCTCTGGAATGAGATCATCGGCTTCCTGTTCATTAGCATTGCCGTGATCGCCGCACCCCGGCTGTACCGGGAGGCGATGGGCTTTTCCGGGGAGCCTGACCAGTTCGGACGGATCATCCTGGAAGTCTTATTCATTGTGCCGATGTTTGCGCTGGGCGTGGCTTCATTCTGGCGGGCTCGCAAGATCAAAAGGTCGTAATCGTCCGAAATCCGGTGGCCCTGTAAGTGTAAGCCCCTAGTAAACTCGGGTTGTAAACCTGAGTTGTGTTGCTTACTATAAGAGTTCGTTCACACCCTTCCGATGTAGTTGACAAGAGAGCGGATATTTCTGCGTCGATGACAGAACTCGAAGAATCCACATGGCGGCCTCCGCGGCGTTTTTCCGCGGCAATCGTTAGTTGGCGGGCCGACCAGATCGTCGAGCCGGTCTCGCGACTCCGCTTCCTCCGGGGGAGTGCTGCGTTTCTGTCGGGTCATCCGGTACGCCGGGCGCTCCGGAGCGCCCGCGTGCGCCACTTCTCGGCCTTGCTTCTCGCCCTCGGCCTGCTGCCAATCCCGATTGTCTCCGACGGCGCCGGATTGAAGCGTACCGCGATCCAACGTTTGGCGATCGGCCCCGGCGGCCAACCCGCCAAAGTCTGGCAAGTGGAGTCGACCGAAACGCAGGAGCTGTTTAGCAATGGACTGCAGATTGAAAAGCGACATCAACTGCCTCGCCAGGTTCCGGTCCCGTTTGTCCGCTACCGCACCGCGTCGGAGGAAACCGAGCAGCGATCCACCCCCTACGGCATTGTTTTTCACACCACCGAGAGCCATGCGCTCCCGTTTGACGAAACACAAAACCGGGCGCTTCGGCGCATCGGTGCCGGAGTGTTGCAGTACGTGCGGCAAATTCGGGCCTATCATTTCGTCATCGACCGGTTTGGCCGGGTCTGGCGAATCGTTCCCGAAAGCGAACCGGCTCATCACGCCGGTAACTCCGTCTGGGCCGAGGACCAGCATTTCTACCTGAACCTCAACACCAGTTTCCTGGGCGTTTCCTTCGAAGGACCTTCCCGCGACGAAACCGGCCAGACCCCTGTAACCGCGGCGCAGATTCATTCCGGCCGCCTGCTGACCGATCTGCTCCGCTCCCGCTATCAAATCGCGGCCCGCAACTGCGTAACCCATGCCCAAGTCTCAGTGAACCCCGAAAACATGGGCATCGGGTACCACACCGACTGGGCCGCTAACTTCCCGTTTGAACAGATGGGCCTGCCGGACAACTATCGATTGCCGCCGCCCGCCATCACGCTTTTCGGATTCAACTACGACTCCGCGTTCCGCGATGCCACCGGAGAGCGCCTGTGGCGCGGTCTCGACGCGGCTGACCTGGAGTTGCAAAGTGGGGCGGTCGCCCACAAAATGAATCTGCTGGCGTGGCGGCGCGGTCTCGTGCAGCGATACCGGCGTTTGTATAACTTAGTCAAACAGCCAGATTTTTCCCAGGAGGGAAACTGATGAACTACTCCTACTCCGACGGTTCGACCCCGGTTGGTCTGGACGTCGGCACGAGCCGCATTGTCGCGGCCTGGCCGGCCGATAACGGCTACCGGTTTAGCAGCCAGTTGAACTCCTTTGTCACTCTGCCGAACTCCCGGCTTACCGAAGGCGTACTGCGCAAGGAAAGCGTGCCCCACACCGTGCGAGGCAATGAGATCATCGTGCACGGCAACGAGAGCGAGCGGTTCGCCGACCTGATCGGTGCCGAACTCCGCCGGCCCATGACCAAAGGGTTCCTGAACCCGGGCGAACCCGAAAGCATGACGATGATGCAGAATCTGCTGCTCTCCCTGCTCGGGCCCGCCGCCCACGCGCGGCAAAAGCTCTTCTTCAGCGTGCCGGCGCCGCCGATCGGCGCTCACGACAGCCTGACTTACCACGAGGCCACGCTGCGCCAGATCCTCGCCGAACTCGGCTATGACGCCAAACCCCTCAACGAGGGCCTCGCGGTCATCTACAGTGAGCTCGAATCCTCGAACTACACCGGGATCGGTATCAGCTTCGGCGGCGGCCTCTGCAACGTCTGCATGTCCTATCTCGCAGTTCCCGTGATTCAGTTCAGCGTTCCGAAGGGGGGCGACTTCGTTGATTCGAACGCCGCCGCGGTGGCGGGCGAGATGGTCAATCGTATCCGAATGATCAAGGAAGACGGGTTCTTCTTCAACGCCATCAGTCCGGACAAAGCCCACCAAGTGCTCAGCGTCTACTACGACGACATGATTCAGAGTGTGGTGCAGGCGATGCGGGAAGTCTTCCAGCAGGCCAAGAGCTTACCCCGCTTGGGACGGCCCATTCCCCTCGTCCTCAGCGGCGGCAGCGTTCTGGCCGGTGGATTCCGGGAACGCTTCGAGCAGGCGCTGCGTCAGAACGATTTCCCGGTGCCGATCAGCGAAATCCGCCTCGCCATGGAGCCCCTGAATTCCACTGCACGCGGAGCGGTGATTGCGGCGCTGAGTGAAATGTAGTCTAAGTTAGTTGAGGGCTTATTATGTGGCGTCGTTGTCTGGTCGGTTTGTCCGCTTCGGCAATTCTGTTCGCGCAGTTGCCGGGACAGTATCCACCCGGACAATATCCACCTGGACAATACCCCTCCGGCCAGTACCCGCCGGGACAGTATCCGCCCGGGCAGTATCCGCAAGGCCAGGGCACGGGCCTGCCGATCCCGCAGATCAAGCTGCCTAAGCGGGGACCGAAGCTGACGGGCACCGAAGGCACGCTCCGGCAGTTGGGCGAGAAGGAACTGGTCCTTGAAACGTCCGGCAAAGGCGTGCTGAAGTACCGCCTGATCGCCAGGACCCAATTCCGCGACGCGTCCGGCGACCCCATGCGGGATTCGCTCCTCAAGCCCGGCGACGTGCTGAAGGTGGAAGTGAGCCCGGACGACGAGGAAACCGCCATCAAGGTAAGCCTCGTCCGCGCCGGCACCGCCGAGGAGCGCTCCGCTGGCGCCGCGAAGGTCTCTCCGGAGCCCGGTGAACCCGCCGCCGAAGAGAGCCTCGGCGCCACCGCGCCTGCCACCGGGACCCCGAAAATCGGCGGCGAACCGCTCGAGGATCGCCCCCGCCTCCGCCGCGGCGTTCCGGACCGCATCAAGAACGCGCCCCCCCGCCCGGAGAAACCCGCCCCCGGCGAACCCGCCACCGACGCCGATGCTCCCGTCGCCGCGACCGAACCCCTGTTGCGGCCACCTCCCCCGGCCGACCCCGTGATTGCCTCCGCGCGCGAAGAGGCCGAAAACTTTGCCGACACCCTCCCCAACTTCCTCGTTCAGCAGCACACCATGCGCTACTACAGCGGAACGAACCCCCCGCAGTGGACCGCCATCGACAACGTCACTGCCGACGTCACTAGCGTCAACGGCCAGGAAGAGTATCGCAACATCAAGATCAATGGACGCCCCTCGAAAGATCCCGCCGAGAAGTCCGGCACCTGGTCCACCGGTGAGTTCGTCACCACGCAGCGCGACATCCTCTCCCCCATGTCCGGCACGACCTTCACCAAGCGCGGCACCGATCGGATCTCCGGCCGCACTACGCTCGTTTACAATTTTTCGGTGAAGCAGCCGCTTTCCCATTGGCAGGTACACTCCCGCGACGAGGGCAAAATGTATCGTCCCGGCTACAAGGGCACCATCTGGATCGACCAAGACACCAATCGCGTCATGCGGATCGAACAACAGAGCCTCAGTTTCCCCGGCGACTTCCCGTTCGACAAAGTGGAAGTCGTGCTGGAGTACGATTTTGTCAGGATCGATACCAAGCTCTTTCTGCTTCCCGTGCACAGCGAAAACCTGATGTGCCAGCGTGGGTCGAATAATTGCAGCCGGAATGAGATCAACTTCCGAAACTACCGAAAGTTCGGCTCGGATTCCAAAATCGATTTCGAGAAGGACTGACCTGCTACAATGGTTGCAGGTTTGACTGTCGAATCGGCCCCTCCCAACATCTAGGGGGCCATTGCACGCCGGCGGAACCGGCGTCTCCTCTCCCTCTTGGTCCGTCTTGGAGAGTATGGCTACGGAATATCCGGCGCAGTACGAACTGGAGGCTGCATGGCTAGAGCACACACAACATTTAAGAAACGGCAGAAAGAGTTCGCACGCATGGAAAAGTCGCAGGAAAAAGCGGCTAGGCGATTGCAAAAGAAGACTGAAGAGACGGGACGAATCCCCGGATCCGGTCCCGAAATTGAGACGGAGCCGATTGAGTCGTTCACGCTCCCTCCTGAAGAACGCCCCATCTAACCTCCGCTCTGATGAAGGAAAGGCCCCCGGTTTCGGGGGCCTTTCTTATTTTGCTAGCCTTTAAACGCTATCCGCCAGATCTTGTTGTTGCCGTCCTCACTCAGTAGCAAACTGCCATCGGAAAGTTGCAGCAGCCCCACCGGCCGGCCCCAGACCTCTTTGTTATCTTCGCCGAGCATGAACCCGGTGAGAAAGTCCTCCGCAGGCCCACTGGGCTTGCCGTTCGCAAACGGTACAAACAAAATGGAGTAGCCGAGCCGCTTGGCGCGATTCGACGAGCCACGCGAAGCGATAAACGCCCCGTTGTGGAACCTGGCCGGAAACTGCTTAGCGGTATAGAACGCAAAATCCATCGCCGAGGCGTGCGCGCTCAGCACCATATCCGGCTCCACCGCCTTCTTCACTGCGTCCGGGTTAGCGCCCTTGTGCCGAGGCTCCTCGTTGCTGCCGATATAGGCATAGGGCCAGCCATAAAAAGCGCCCTTCTTCACCGAAGTAAAAAAGTCGGGCACCAGATCGTCGCCCAGGCCGTCCCGCTCCTGCACCGTCACCCATGGCTTGCCGCTTTGGGGATTGATCCGGATGTTCACCGCGTTGCGCAGGCCGGTGGCGAAAATCTGCTTGCCGGAACCATCGGCGTTATAGACGTGAATCGCGGCCCGGTCCGCCGGGTCGCCTGCGTCAATGTTGCTGCTCGAGCCCACCGAAAGATAGAACTTGTCGCCCTTCGGGTCAAACGCGATGCCGCGCGACCAGTGGCCTTTGCCGTAGCCCTTCAACGACACGACCTCTTCGCCCGTACCCACCGTTACGGTCTTCGCATCCAGCTTGTACCGCTTCACGGACTCGGCTTCGGCGACGTAGAGATACTCCTTCCACAGCGTCATTCCGAAGGGCCGGTCCAAACCAGAAATCAATGTTTTCTTCGCTTTGCCCGGTCCCACGGCCACCACGCTGCCCTTCGGCAGGCTCTCGGTGACCAGCACCGCGCCGCCAGGCAGTTCCAGCATGATCCGGGGCTTCTGGAAGCCGCCCGCAAACTCCTCGGCTACAAAGCCCGCCGGCACCTTCAGCGTCGCGCCCGCCGGCTGCGGGACCACTTTGGCGCCATTGGCCGCCGAACTGGCCGGGTTCGGGGCCGGCAAATTGAACCGCTTACTCTTCGCGAAGGCCACCGCGCCCAGGCCAAGGGCGCATCCCAAAAGTTTACGTCTTTGCATGCCCGCAGTTTATCACTGCTTCTTCCCGACTAACTTCCGGACGAACTCAATCGTCGGTTTTGGGGCTTCAAACTCGGCCTCTCCCAACACATCGCGGCCAAAACGGTCTTTCTTGCTCAGGTCGCCGCCGTTATCCACAAGATACTGAATCATCACGTTATCGCCGAATCGGGTGGCGGTATGCAGCGCCGTGCCGCCGCCGGGGCGCTCCTCGTTTACGTCGCCGCCAAGCTCCACCATCATCTTCACGGCGTCCAACTTCCGGCTCTGCGCCGCCAGCAGAACTCCGCCCGCGCCGTCGGAGGTCTTCGCCTTCGGGTCCGCGCCCAGCTTTACCAGTTCCCGCATCATCTCCACGTTACCCGCCTCCACCGCCGTCAGGAACGGTGTCAGGCCGAAACTGCGGAACGGGCCACGCTGCACTCCGGAGCGCGTGGTCTTCGCCTTCAAATTGGCTCCGCGCGCCACCAGATCTCTCACCAGGTCCACCTTGCCCAGCCGCACCGCGGTATGCAGCGGCGTGCTGCCGGACGAGTCGAGCAGGTTCACCTCCGCCCCGAAATCGAGCAGATACCGTGCTGCCGCCTCATGACCCCGGGCCAGCGCCAAGGCAAACGGGGCCGCGCCTTCCTTGGATTTCGTCAGCGGATCAGCCTTAGCGTCCACCAGCAGTTTCACGGTAACCAAGTCGCCCTTCTGCGCCGCAAAGAGCAGCGGCGTAAATCCGCTCTTAGACTTGGCATTCACCTCCGCGCCCTTCTCAAGCAGCAGCGCCGCGATATCGGCCCGGCCCGCGGCCGCGGCCCACATCAACGGAGTCTGCTCTAATCGGCTCTCCGCCGCGTTCACGGCGGCGCCCTGCTCAAGCAGCAGTTTCACCAACTCGACATTGCCGGATTGAATTGCGCCCAGCAGAGGCGTCTCGCCGTTCCAACGGGTGACGTCAATCTTTGCCTTCGCGCCAAGCAGCAAGCGAACCATGGCCAGGTTCCCCTGCGCGCTCGCCAGCGTCATCGGCGATTCGCCATTCTCATCCGCCACGTTCGGCTTCGCCCCCGCCTGCAGCAGTGCGCTCGCAATCTCGACGTTGTCACGGCTCACCGCCCAGCCAAGCGCCGTAGAGCCATCCGGCCGCGCCGTGTTGACGTTCACGCCAGACTTCACCAAGCCCAAAACAGATCGTTGATCTCCGTTCTGTACCGCTTCAAAGAGTCGAACGTCGGCACCGAAGAGCGACAAGGAAAATAGGAGGTTTAGGCATAACCGCTTCGGCAGGTACATGAAGAAATGATATTCTTTCTGTAACACTAGCGAAAGCCCTACCAAAAATAAGTGATGCTGCGTTTCCCATTTTCGCTCCTCATCGCCGCTTCGGCCGTCTTCGCGCAAGACGCCGCCACCGTGCAAACGGCACTCAACCAGTATTGCCAAGGTTGCCATAACGACCAAAGCAGGATGGCCGGCTTCTCCTTGCAAGGCGTCAGCACCACGGACCTCGCCGCGCACGCGGGCAAGTTAGAGAAAGTGTTGCGCAAGTTGAAGACGGGTGAAATGCCGCCCAAGGGCTTGCCCCGGCCGAAGCCGGAGGCCAACGCCGCCCTCGCATCGTGGCTCGAAACCCGGCTGGACGAGAACATCCGCAAGTTCCCAAATCCCGGCTCTCCCACCGTCCACCGGTTGAACCGCGCCGAATACGCGAATGCCGTCCGCGACCTGCTCGACCTCGACCTCGACCACGCCGCCAGCCTCCCCGCCGACGACTCCGGATACGGCTTCGACAACATTGGATCCGTTCTCACCGTGTCTCCTCTCCTGATGGAGAAGTATATGGCGACGGCTCGCCGCGTTGTCCGCCAAGCGCTCGGAACCACCAAGCTCAGCCCGTCAGTGGAGAAGTACACCTTCACGAGGCCCGGTGCTTCCGACTCCGGCGAAGAGCTGCCACTGTCGCTCCGCAGCGGCATGACCATCAAGCACTACTTCCCGGCCGACGCCGAGTACGTGGTTACGGTTCGCGTCCGTGGCAACCCGGACCCCACTCTTCCGCCTGCTAAATTGGACGTCCGCGTGGATGGCGCGCGCGTGAAGCTCATCGACACCGTCTACAGCAATGCAGAGGAATCGCAGGCCACCCGCAACTTCGAGATCAGCGTCCCCCTGAAGGCCGGTCTGCACTCCATCGGCACCGGCTTTCTCAACGAATCCGCCAAGAGCGAAACCACCGCCGGAGTGAGCGTCGGCCGTTTGGGCTCACCGCCTAACACTCTCACCCAGCTCGAATACGTGCTGATCGGTGGCCCCTTCAACCCCACCGGCCCCGGCGATACGCCCAGCCGCCGCCGCGTTCTGCAGTGCGCCGAGAAGACCGCCGCCTGCGCCAACAAGATCATCGCTACTCTCGCGCGGCAAGCCTACCGCCGGCCGGTGACGACCGCCGACTTGGCCCCGCTGCAGCGCCTCTACACCGCGTCAGGCTCCTTCGATGCGGGCCTCGAAATGGCCCTTCGTGCCATCCTGGTGTCCCCCAATTTTCTCTTCCGCATGGAAGCCAACGGCGCAACGCCGCTCCACAAGGTCACCGACCTCGAACTCGCCTCCCGCCTGTCGTTCTTCCTCTGGAGCTCCATCCCCGACGAAGAGCTCATCCGCTTGGCCGAGCAAAAGAAGCTACGGCCGGTTCTCACCGCCCAAACGAAGCGGATGCTCGCCGACCCCAAGGCCAAGGCCCTCGTCGACAACTTCGCCGGCCAGTGGCTGCACCTGCGCAACGTGCCCTCCTGGCGCCCCGACCCCGAAAAGTATCCTCAGTTTGACGATTCCCTCCGCGCCGCCCTTCAGAAAGAGACCGAACTGTTCTTCACCTACATCGTCAAGGAAGACCGCCGCATCATCGACTTCCTCAACGCCGACTACACCTTCCTGAACGAGCGCCTGGCCCGCCACTACGGCATCTCCGGCGTCCGCGGCAACTACTTCCGCCGGGTGACCCTAACCAACCCTGAGCGCGGTGGCCTGCTCTCGCACGGCAGCATTCTGACGGTGACGTCCTACCCCACGCGGACCTCCCCCGTGCTGCGGGGCAAGTGGATCCTCGAAAACATCGTCGGGGCGCCGCCTCCCCCGCCGCCCCCCGACGTTCCCGACCTCGAGGTAAGCGCCAACGGCTCCGCCAAGGACCTCCGCGCTGCCCTGCAGGCCCACCGTGCCAAGGCCGCCTGCGCCTCTTGCCACGACCGCTTGGACCCCCTCGGCTTTGCTCTCGAAAACTACGACGCCACCGGCAAGTTCCGCGCCGAAGAGGGCGGCATTAAGATCGACGCCTCCGGCGCACTGCCGGGCGGCGTCATGCTCGACGGACCCGGAGACCTGAAGCGCATTCTCTCCGAGCGCCAGGACGAGTTCGTGGACTGTCTCACCGAAAAACTTTTGACCTACGCCTTGGGCCGGGGCCTGGAACATTACGATATGCCGGCCATTCGCCAGATCCGCCGCGACGCCGCGAAGAACAACTACCAGTTCTCCGCCCTCGTCAACGCGATCGTGAACAGCGTACCATTTCAAATGAGAAGGAGCCCGGAACGATGATCATCACCAAGAAGTCTCTTGACCGCCGCACGCTGCTGCGCGGCTTCGGCACTGCCCTCGGCCTACCTCTGTTCGACGCCATGGTTCCGGCCCTGAGCCATGCGGCTCGTACCGCCGCCGCGCCCGTCGTCCGCATGGCGTTCTGCTACGTGCCGAACGGCATCATCATGAACCATTGGACGCCCACCGCCGAGGGCAAAGCGTTCGAGTTCACGAAGACGCTGCAATCCCTGGCGCCCTACCGCAACGACCTGCTGCTTCTTTCCGGCCTCGATCACTACAACGGCCAGGCCCTCGGCGATGGCGCAGGCGACCATGCCCGCGCTGGCGCGACGTGGCTTACCGGCGTCCACCCCAAGAAGACGCAGGGCGCTGACATCAAAGCCGGCATCTCCATTGACCAAGTGGCGGCCAAGGAAGTCGGCAGCCGCACCGTGCTGCCTTCGCTCGAGATCGGCCTCGAAGACTCCCGCCTCGTCGGCGGCTGCGACAGCGGTTATAGCTGCGCCTACAGCAACACCGTCTCCTGGCGGTCGCCCTCCACCCCGATGCCGCCGGAGATTAACCCGCGTGCCCTGTTCGAGCGCCTGTTCGGCGACGGCGACTCCACCGACCCCGCCGCGCGCGCCGCTCAAGCCAAGCAGGATCGCAGCATTCTCGATTTCGTCCGCGAAGACGCCGCCCGCCTCGGCATGCAACTCGGCGCCTCGGACAAGCGCAAGCTCGGCGAGTACATGGAAGCGGTCCGCGAGATCGAAAGGAAGATTCAGAAAAGCGAAGAACCCAACGAACGGGCCGCTTCCATTCCGGCGCTCGACCGTCCCGCCGGCATTCCCCCGACCTT
>JBBQRA010000134.1:0-16314 GCA_038215275.1 Bryobacterales bacterium
GATGACTGACCTGCCAAGAGGGGAGGGAAGCGCACCGTCGGGTGGCACGGTGCAGGCGGCGCCGGCGGGCGCGCAGAGACCGATGAGCGGATTTGTTTGGGAAGTCCCGACTATGGGGCCAAGGGATTGACCCAGCGTAACCGTTGGAATCGCGCGAAGTCGCCGTCGGTGGAGCATAGGGTCAGTCCGTGCGCGATGGCAACGGTTGGTCTCCGAGATCGGGACTCCGTTCGAGACCATCGACGGGAAGTCCGCGGGTACAAAAGATTTTTGAGGAGTGGTTTGTAACGGTTTTCGCTATCGCGACATCTAGCGGATGCGGGCATTTCGCAAGCGCACGGAGGATGCCTACGATCGGGGGCAGGAGCCGGAAAGTAGAAACTGGCCGCCACCTGTCGAGAGGGGATCGTCAAGTGCGCTTCAGCTGGTTACTATAGGGGCAGTTGTGGCTTCACTGGAACAAGTCAGTATCGTAACGGCCGACGGGTTCGGCCTGCAACTTTCCTCCGGATTGGCAAATGACCTGGCACGCAGCATCGCTGTGGCGGCGAACGCGCTTCCGAAGCGGGGCCTCGAAGTTTGTGGGCTCCTGCTGGGGGAGCACACCGAGAACACGTTCGTAGTAACGTCACTGGTTCCGCTGACTTGCCGTTATGCCGAAGGCCCCGCTTTTCGCGCTCGCGAACCCGAGTTGCGGGACGAGTTGCGACTTGTCGAACCGCTGAGCAATGTGATTGGGTTTTACCGAAGCCGCAATGACGGTTCGTTAGATCTGGATCGCCAGGACGAACTTCTACTCGATTTGTTGGCTCGCCGGCCTATCCCGGTGCTTGTTATACGGCAGCAAAAGAACACGGCCGGGGAAGGCCGGCTGCTTGTATGGGGCGACAGCACCGGCCAGGAGGGACTGGAGAGCGTAGGAGATATTTTCTCGACAGGGCAGTGGATGGGTGTCCAGCGGCCGGTACCCGAATCTTCGAGAGTCCCTTCAGATCCGGACGAACGCGCCGTTTTTCGATCGGTTCCCGTTCGGGAGAGACAGTTGCTCCCGTTTCCCGAGCAGTCCCTTGTCGAAGCTGCAGCCGCCATCCGCACAGGGGATGGCGCGCGAACGAAATGGATCGCGTTTACTGCGTCGGCATTGCTCCTGCTCCTTCTCATTGGGTGGCGAGTCCAAGACTTGCGCACCGTGCCCACAGCAGAACAGTTTAGGGCGCTAAGCGGGGAGAAGTATCCTCCCGTTGTCGTCGAGCCGAGCCGCAACCCTTTGATTGAAGGCGAAACTTCCAGGTCCACTGTGCGAACGAGCGAACCCGAAGGCGGTATCAGCCAGGATGCAAAGGCACTGCAGAACCTTAAAAGTTGGATTCGCAACGATGAGAACAGCACCCTGCGAGAGATCGCCGTTCGCGAACTGGCACGTCGCGGAAAGGATGATCTGGAAGCTCTGGGGTTACTCGCCGAAACGGCGAAAACGGACATAAGCGACAGTGTTCGAGCGGCGGCGCTGGAATCGATTGCACGCGGCTGGAAGGTGAACAGAGCCACGCGCAGCTTTTTCGAAGAACGCGCGCGGAGTGACAGAAGCCTGGCTGTCCGCCAGATAGCGGAAAGAGAACTGGCGAATGCAAGCAATATGAGTCCGGTCAACTCCGGCAGCGCCGCATTTAGCGACTCTAGCCGCGCCGCTGCGGCAGACAGCAATGAACCCAGCACGACACGGCCGAATGCGGCGGAGCCGACGGCGCCATTGGACCCGGCGCCCAAGCCACCGCAAACGGCTCGGTTGTTCCGTTCACCGAGGCCGGCGGCAACTGCTCCACAGCCAGTAAACCTACCCCTTCCGCCGCCGGTTGAGGTGGCCCGAAACACACCCGCACTTCCCGTTGTCCAAGCTCCGCTGGTGGCATTTCCGAGTCGTCCCGTCCGCCTGATTCCGCCCCCAGCACGTATTGAAGACACGCCGCCAACACTCCTGTCGCAGAATCCGGCCGTCTCGGTGCCAGCCGACATCCGTCGGCTAGTGCGGAATGAAACGGTGATTGCGGTGACCGCAGCCGTGGATTCAAAGGGCCGGGTTTCCAACATTTATCCGTCGGAGGCAACAGGAGGTCTCGACCGAATGTTGTGGAGCATCTATTCGAATGCAGTACGACGTTGGGTTTTTAAGCCAGCGCGGCGGAATGATGTGGCGGTACCGGGCGAGACCACGCTGCACTTCCGGCTTAGTCCCTCTGAGGGTCGCTAGACGGAATCGACCGTTCAGGGAGGGCGAGCTGGTCTGCTGGATCGGCAGCTTCTGGCGGGTGATTGCGAAGCATCCGGAGGCGGTAGAAGGACGTGCTGCGGCTACTGACTCATCAGGTCGTCTGGTGGATCAGGTGGGCTCCGGGATCGGGACTCGGTTCGTCCGGCCGAACAGTACCTGACCGTATTCGTTCACGTGACCGTATTGCGCCACACGCCCGTTACCGTGAACGGCCATGGGATTCTGTGGCGGGGAGGGACGCCCCTCGCATCCAGGATCAGGCAGCCGCATTTTCAATCTGACTTGAGATTGCGCCGAACATTTTCACAAATGGTCAGGTCATGAATCGCTGAACCTGTTGGCCCTCCACTTGCTTTACGAGAGCCGGTAATCGTTGACACACTGGCACGCGGCCAGATGCGGAGAAGGGGCAGGAGTCCATTTTAGACCGGAGCCAGCTGCATAGTACGAGAACCTTTCCGCCCCATCCATCCCCAACCGCCGGATTGTTTCGAGGTGATGTGGTTACTACAAAAGGAGAATTATGAAGTTTTTCAATCGTATTCGAGTTTCAAGCGCGACGGTACTGTGTGCAAGTTTGATGGGATTGACGGGTCTCGCTGATGCGGCACCTTGCATTACCGGCAGTCTGCAGAGTTATACCGCGTTAGGTGCGGCTGGTTGCAGCGTCGGGTCCACGCAGTTTACGAGCTTCAGTTTGCTTCCTGTCTCGTTCACTGAAATCAGCCCAACTGATGTTCTGCTAACGCCTTCGGGCCTTGGCTTCCTGGTTGGTCTGAATGCCACCGCTTCTGCTGGCCAGGCCCTGCAGTCCACGTTTTCCTTTTTTGGCAGCGGAGCCAATTTTTTAACTGCAAGCGTCGGTCTGATAGGCAGTTCGGTCACGGTGGATGGAGCGAACACTGCGCTGGGAGTCTTCGCGCCGGGGGGGAACGCCATCGCATTCGATATCGGTATCGATTCGGAGCTCACAGATTCCGTGTCGCTCGGTAACGCGACCTCCATCGCGGCCCAACTCGACTTCGTCGTCGACGGCGGGCCGAGCGGACGCGCCTCCCTGCAGCAAGGCAGCGTGACGTTCACCGCCCAAGATACGGCGATACCCGAACCATCCAGCCTTTTGCTTACTCTTTCAGCCTTTATGGGGCTGGCATTCATAGGCCGCCGGAACATCTCAATCAGTCTAAGGAGAAAACAATGAAAATCACCACGTGGAACTCCACCCGGCCGCTTGTAGCCATGGTATGTGCCGGTCTTATGACCGTTCCGCAGGCAGGCTTCGCCAGCAGCCATCGCGAGGCGCCGATCACCGCACTCGATCATAAGGCCGACATCACGGATGTTTATGCTTTCCGCAGCTACGAGCCCGAGAGATCTGGATTCGTGACGTTGATTATGAACGTGGACCCGTTGCTGGAGCCCGGAAATGGTCCCAACTGGTTTCCGTTCGACCCCGAAATCCTCTATGAGATCAAAGTCGACAACAATAACGACGCGGAGGCTGACGTCACCTTCCAGGTTCGCTTCCAAACCGAGCAGCGCCTTCCGGGGCTGTTTCAGGTTTATGCAGGATCGGGCTCAGGTGTGAACACTCCCGCGAATTCCCCTGCGCCTGTGCCTGCGGGGACGGCGCTGATTCCTCCGCAAATCACTAACTTTAATTCGCCAGGCTTGGGTCAGCGTCAAAGCTACACCGTGACGATGGTGAAGAATCGAGTTTCCACGACTCTTACCACCGGCAGCCCGATGTACGCAGTGCCTGCGAATGTGGGACCGAGAACCATGAATTATCCAGCGCTTTTCACCGCAGGCACGTATACAACGACCAGTGGCGTGAAGACGTTCGCCGGGACTGTAGACGATCCTTTCTGGCTCGATTCAGGTGGGACCTTTGACACGTTGAACACGCACCTCTCCCCGCCGGTGCTTAGCCCTGCGCAAGACGCTGGATTGATCAACTTAGCTTCCGATTCGCTCTCGGGCTTCGCAGTCAATTCGATCGCGATCGAAGTACCCGTTACCATGCTGACCAGAACCGGCAACTTGGAAGCGGCCACCTCAGCCGCCGCGACGATCGGTGTATGGGCGACCACGTCTCGCCCGCGCGTCACCACCCGGCGCGCCCCAATGGCTGCGCTAAACGCGGGTAACTTTACTCAAGTGCAACGGTTGGGCAATCCTCTGATCAACGAACTTTTGATCGGGACCGGATCGAAAGATCGCTTCAGCATGGACGAGCCGAAGAACGACGCTCAATTCGCGCCGTTCTTTCTGGACCCGACCCTGGCCCGTGTGATCAATGCGCTCACGGCGGGACTCGTTTCAATACCCACTCCGCCTCGGACCGATCTTCTCCCGTTGGTCACCTATGCGCCGCCTATCGCGGCCGCAGGCACCCCAGCGGGGCCGATCGCGGATATGCTACGACTTAATACCGGTGTTGTGCCGACCGCTCCCGCTTCCGCCAGCAGGCTAGGGTTACTAGGCGGAGATGCCGCAGGCTATCCAAACGGCCGGCGATTAGCTGACGATGTGGTGGACATTTCTTTACGCGCTGTAGTTGGTGTATTTAATCCGGCTTTCAATAAATCGCCGAATAACGCATTGGGCGACGGCGTGAATGTCAACGACGCCCCCTATCGGACAGCGTTCCCTTACTTGGCGCATGCGCCGAGTGGCCGGAACCGTAGACACATCGACCCAGGTGAACCGGGATGCACTGCGGGAACTGGGCCAGCTTGTTTGCCCTAAATTACCAACTAACGAGGTAAAACCATGAAGACTCTGATTGCACTGCTGATCGTCTCTTTCCCGACGATCAGCAGCGGGGCGAGTCCTGCCGAAGGAAAAATTTCGGCAGCAAGACTAGCTATTCAAAAGAGCCCGAAGTCCCCAGCCGCCTACAATGCGCTATCTCTGGCATTGACTTTTCGCGCCCGCGAGACCGGCGATCCCACTTACTACACCCAGGCGGAGGAGCAGTTGGCGAAAGCCCTCGAAATCGATCCTGGCAATTTAGAGAGTTTACGGACACAAATCTGGTTATCTCTCGGTCGTCATGAATTCAAACGCGCGTTGGTGCAGGCAACAGCACTGAATAAGAAAGTGCCGGACGACTTGCTTACCTACGCGTTTCTGGTAGATGCGAATGCTGAACTGGGGAACTACAAGGAGGCGGAAACGGCATCCGATTGGCTGCTGAATCTGCGGCCAGGAACGATTCCCGGGTTAACCCGAGCGGCTTACTTAAGAGAATTGTTCGGCGATATCGAAGGCGCTCTTGACTTCATGGGAAAAGCGTTTCAGCGGACGCCGCCGAATGAGACCGAGGATCTCGCTTGGATTTTGGCGCATGTCAGCCACCTCCAGCTTCTGTTAAACAATCTTCCTGCTGCCGAGGAGGCGGCGCAAGAATCGTTGCGATTATTCCCGGAGTATCACTACGGATTGGCGAGTCTTGCAAGGGTACGAGCGCGGCAAGGCCACATGGATGAGGCGGCCGGATTGTACGCGCGCAGATACAAGGTGGCTCCGCATCCAGAGAATCAGTTCGACTGGGCGCGGGCGCTGCATGAGGCGGGCGAGAAGACACAAGCGAAAGATCTATTCGCGAAGTTCGAACCGGCGTCCCGCAAGGAGATGACTGGCACTGATAATTCGAATAGAGAGCTGATCTTTTATTACACCGATATCGCGCCGAACCCAGTGGAGGCTCTAAAGATCGCCCGGCTTGAGGCCTCCGGAAGGCAGGATGTGTTCACTCTTGACGCTTTAGCATGGGCCCTATACACCAACGGCCAATATGAGGAGGCGAACGTTCAAATCGAGAGGGCGATCAGCGTTGGAATTCGCGAACCACAAATTTTGCGGCACGCCGCGGAAATCCAAAAGCGAGCGGCATCCATTGAGACCCGGTAGCGGGAAGCCGCTGGGCTGAATAGCGAGCCAAGCGTTCGGAGCGGAGGGGCCCATCACCCCTCCACCACTACCCAGGTGGTAGCAGCAAGGGTGTGAAGCCAAGGCCAAAGTCCCCTCCATCGGGTGGGATTGCCCGTCGTACTGGAGGCCCCCGCCGTGGAGGGTATCGGCATCCAATCCATTTCCGTAGTGGGAATGGCCAGATTGGCCGATAGGAAATCTGGAGCTGAAAAATGGCACACTTCACGCTGGCTGTGACGGAGCAAGAATATCGCGATTACCTGAAAGCCCTGCTTGCCGGGGACCGTGCGCGTTGCACCGTTATCGCGCAGGGACTGCTCGAAAGCGGCGTCGATGCCCGGGACCTCTACCTCAATCTGTTCCAACGAGCTTTGTATGAGGTTGGTTCGCTGTGGGAGGAGCATAAGGTCTCGGTCGCCGTGGAGCATCTGGCAACGGCGATTACGGAGCGGTTGCTCACTCTGGCTCATTCCCGGATCTTCAGCGGCCCGCGCCGGAACCGCTCCGTGCTCATCGCCTGCGCTCCCGGCGAGCACCATCAGTTGGGTGGCCGTATGGTCGCCGATCTGTTTGAAATGTACGGCTGGCAGGGAGATTTTCTGGGCGCCAACTTGCCGGCGAGCGACCTCGTGGACATGGTCACGGCCCGCAAGCCGGATATGGTGGGCCTGTCGGTCAGTCTCGATTGCAACCTGCCAGCGATGCTGGCGGCGGTCGACGCGATTACCTCCGCGCACCCCGAATTGCCCATCCTGGTCGGCGGCCAGGCCTTTCGTGACGGCGCCTCGGAGGCCCTGAAACCGTACCTGAACGTGACATGGGTTTCCTCAATCGAGCAATTGGAACGGACGATCTCGGAGAAATGACAAACGACGTCTCAGATTTAGCCGCCGTCGGGTGGGATTTCCTTTGCGGCAAGGCAGCCGTCGTTGTCCTACGAATGAAGCCTGACGGTCGTATCCTATCTTCCAACCGTTATGCGGAAACGGTATCGGGCTTGGCTCTGGTTGGACGCTCTTTGGCGGACATCATCTATTCTCAGAATGACCCGCCCGATGTTGGCCAGTGGCTGCAACCATCGGAGGCTCCTCTGTTGGCGAATATTCTTACGGCCGCCGGGCCACCCAAGACCCTCTCCGTCCGCGTAGTCCAGGCTGGCGACGATCTCCTCTTCTTCGGCGAGGTGGATGCCGCCGAAATGGAGCGTCTCTGCCTTGAGGTCCTGACGCTAAACCAAGAACATGCGGGGCTAAGCCGCGAATTGGGGCGCGCAAACGGTGAGTTGGCGCGTATGTTGCGGGAACTGGAATTTGCCAAAGAGCAGGCCGAAGCCGCCACTCGCGCCAAAAGCGAGTTTCTTTCCTGCATGAGCCACGAAATCAGAACGCCGATGAATGGCGTCATCGGAATGACCGGCCTGCTGCTGGAAACGGCGTTGACCGCGGAACAGAAAGGCTACGCGGAAACGGTCCGGAACTCGGGGGAGGCCCTGCTCACCATCATCAACGATGTTCTCGATTTCGCCAAGATCGAGGCTGGCAAATTGAAGTTGGAACTCCTCCCATTCGACCTTCACAGCGCCCTGGAGGACGTCATCGATCTCCTGGCCATCACAGCCCACGAAAAGAACCTCGAGTTGCTGTTTTGGTATCCGGCGGAGGCGCCGCGGGACTTTTTGGGCGACCCCGGCCGCCTCCGGCAAATCGTATTGAACCTCGTCTCCAACGCCATCAAATTCACCTCACGCGGCCATGTCCTGTTGGAAGTGACCAAAGACCCCAACACCGCCCACATCCGCATTACGGTTCGCGATACCGGCATTGGGATTCCGGCCGAACACATCGGGCGGCTCTTTCAGCAGTTCCTGCAAGTCGACGCCTCCACGACGCGCAGGTACGGGGGAACCGGGTTGGGTCTGGCCATCTGCAAGCAGTTGACCGGGTTAATGGGTGGCACGATCAATGTGGAAAGCCAACCCGGCGAGGGCTCGTCGTTCCATGTCGACATTGCTCTCGCCAGCGCGCCATCCGCTGGTACGCAGGCGGCTCGGGCCGTCGATTTGAAATCGGTTAGAATTCTTGTGGTCGACGACTATCCCATCTGCCGCTCGCTGACTGTCGCGCTCTGCTCGGGTTGGGGCATGAGGGTAGAGGAGGCCTCCTCCGGCCCGGAGGCGTTACGGCGGATCGCGGCCGCTGATGAAAGCGGCGATCCCTTCCGCATCGTTTGCCTGGATTACATGATGCCCGGCATGGACGGGGCGGCGGCCGCGCTCAACATGCGGGAACTGGGTCTTCGCGCGCAACCGGCCATTATCCTCATTACTTCCACGAGCGAGCGGAACGATGTGCGCCGCATCGGTGATGCGGGCTGCGACATCTTCCTTGTGAAACCGCTCCGGAAGTCTGTCCTGCTGGACGGCATCGAACGCACGCTGGCCAGCCGCGAACCGGGTTCACAATCACCAGGTTTCCCCTTCATTTCCAGGTCAGTGCCGGCAAAGCGGCCGTCCGATTGGACGCCTCACTTCGAGGGCCGGCGCGTTCTCCTTGTCGAAGATAACGCGGTCAATCAAAAGGTAGGGGTGGCGCTGCTCGCCAAGTTGGGCTGCCGCGTCGATGTCGCTGGCGACGGCCTGGACGCGCTCCGGATGGCCAAGCAACTGCCCTACGATCTGATCCTGATGGATTGCCATATGCCGCAAATGGACGGCTACGAGGCCACGCGCCAGATGCGAAACCACGAAGGGGCCGCGCAGCGCACGCCAATCGTCGCCATGACCGCCGGCGTCCTGCCGGAAGATCGCGAACGGTGTTTCGCTTCCGGCATGGACGATTTCATACCCAAACCAGTCAACGCGAAGGGCTTGAGGGATATGCTGGCGAAGTACCTCACCGATGCAGGAACTTGATTCTTTACCGCCCGCCCGCCTGCTTTGCCAGGATCAAATCTTGCCTACGTTCGCGGTGATCATCCGGGGCGTCCCGACGCCTGACCCAATGACAACCGTCAAAACGAACGTCATTCGGGTCCGCGCCGACTTCCCGTACGTACGTTTCCCCGGTATATCAGGAGTAGCGAGACATGAAGAACACAAAAGAACCTGAGGTGGGAATCGCGAAAATGACGTTCGCTTCGGTATACCCGAAAGACGAGTTACACCAGATCATCGAGTGGCTGACGGGTTACACCGAAAGCGAGTTGGAAAAACAGATTGAGGTGAAGGCTGATTTTGAACGGTTCTATCAGAGTGCCACGTTAAACCCAAATGCACGCCTCATCACCGGTATGATCTGTGGCTATCGGGTGGAAGAAAGTGAACATCCTTTAACGCAGAAGGTCCGATACTTAGACAAACTGGTGGATGAGTTAGCGAAAGGACGAAAGATTGAGAAGATCTTGCGCGTGGAGTGAAGTGAGGCGGCTGGCTCCCCAGCCTCCATTAGCTGCCGATTGGCAGCTCCCAGGAGTCCGAACATGTCGCCGAAATGATTTAGAACCCGGAATGTCGCGGATGGCGCGTCAGAGGGTCGTTTTCGGTTTCAGAGGGCGTGGCCGGCATCGGGAACCCCGCCGGCAAACTCCTCAGCGACTCCAAGCTTGCGTAACATCGAGCGCTTCTTGAGCTGGTGATCCTGCATGCGCTGGAGAATATCATCCAGGGTCCGGACGGCTTCGACGATGTACGAACCCTTGTTCAACATTACACATTCGGCGCGGACTCCCATCGCCGCGTCGGTGATTTCCGATCGCGACGGCGTCCCCGATTTGACCAACGACTCCAAGACCTGCGTGGCCCATACGACGGGAACGTGAGCCGCCTCCGCAATCCACAGGATCTGTTCCTGAACCTCGGCAAGCCGCTGATAACCGCACTCGATCGCCAAGTCGCCCCGCGCAATCATGACGCCGACATGGTGACTACCCAAAGCCGCAAGAAGAAGGCTGGGCAGGTTTTCAAAGCCTTGACGCGTCTCGATCTTCAATAGGATCCCCAGGTCCTTGGCGCCCAATTCGGCGAGATGCGATTGCAAGAGCCGAACGTCATCGTCCGTGCGAACGAACGAGTAGCCCAAAATATCTGCATTCTTCGCAATGAAAGGCAATACCTCCAAGTCGTCCGCGGTGAACGTGGGGGTGATCAGGTCAGTTTCGGGTAGGTTAATCCCCTTTTCCCCGGCGAGCTTGGTTCCCGTGGCTTTGGCCTGCTGGATCTCGACTGTAACTTCATCCGGTGTAACGTGACGAATTGTGCCTCCGATTTTGCCATCGTCAAACCAGATCGACTGGCCGGGTTGCACACAGTGAAAGAAATCTGGCAGCGTGACACCAATGCGGGCTGGAGTGGCTTTCGCTTGGTCCGTGCTCTGCACGGCGGGCTGACCGGGTTTCAGATCCCGGGTGAGAATGAGCGTGTCGCCGGGCCGGAGGGAGAGGGTCTGCGGTGCGGGGGGCAGATCGCCGACTCGCGTGTTGGTTCCTGGAGGTGTGGTTTTCAATATTATCCCGGAGGCAATGTAGGAGGTGTCCCTGCTCTCGGCCCACCGGCTCTTGCCCACGGCGTCGGCAATCGTCATCGTGCGCGGGGCGCCGCGGGTATCGGTGAATCGAACTTGAGCGCCGGTGGACAGGGTCTCCAGCCAGCGGCGCGAGACGGGAATACTGGCCGTGGCGTCTGGGGGAGCAGGTTCTGGAGTTGCCTGCGGCGTGAGCCAGATGCGTGCGGGGGCCAGGATTCGTCCCAAGCGGTCCCTTTCGGGGTGCAGTTTGAACGCTTTCGGACCAGGCTGGATGGGGCCAGTGCGCAGTTTGGGACCGGCGAGGTCCATTTCGATTTTGCAACTGCGGCCCGTCTCCAGTTCTGCCCGCCGCAGGTTGCCAATCATTCCGGACCAAGCCTGTTCGTTATCATGTGCGCAATTTATGCGCATGCAATTCATGCCGTTGTGGAGAAGATCCCGCACGAGGTCGTAGTCCGTGGCGGCGCTCGACGGCATGGTGACCATGATGCGGACCTTGCGGGCTTTCGGTTCAGGACCCAGCAGAGATTCGGTGTTGCGACCGAGTAGGAGACGGCCTTCGCTTGCGTTGCACGGGACCTTGTCAGTGGAGAGCCCGGCGTCTTTTTTCCTGGCGAGGTTGGTTAGGACATTAATGACGGTAAGGACACCGCTCATCGCGTGGGTCTCGGTACGGCCCAGAGACGAAAGTCCTAGACTGGCCAGCTTTTCCTGCAGTAAGCGAAGATCGTGGCGTCGCAACGCAAGATAGTGAAGCAGGTTCGTCGCGCTCGTTTGGTTATCGGGCTGGATTTGGGCCAAGATGGGGCGATTCTCTTGCACGAGATCGAGCATGTCGCAGCGCACTTCGTTCAACGCCTTAATGATGGGTAGCAATTCCGAGTCCATAGAGAAGGCTCTTGGAACATAGTTGCATGCGAAAGGCCACCGTTCGGGGCGGGGCGAATCCGTGGACAACGGGGTTGTTGTCGACGTGTTCCAGCGGCGCGTTCAAGAAAACCATCCAGTGCCGAGTCGCCAGGCTACTTGGATTCCGACCCTGAGAGACCTATGGGGTGCCGACGGTGTTGGTTGTGAGTTTCTACCGGATGTGCTTTACAAGCATGAAACAAAGGGGCCGCCGCAGGTGTAGATCGACAGGGACGAAAAGGCAGCCGAGGGTTTGGCTAAAGCAGGTCTCGTTGGCAAGGAACGCGGGGTTCGGGCAGACTGAGTGGGGAAGAATTCCGAGGTGGTGGCAAACGATCGTAGGATTGTTTAAGAGAGATGGTATGGATACCGCTCGGTTTGGCGAGGGAAGATTTTTCTGCTCCGGGGACGCCTTCCGCTAATGGTGTGCTTCGCTAATCGTAACCAGTAACGAACTTCGGGCGTTTCCAGAGTTGAGGAACCGGGAAACGATGCGTTTAGCCCTTGCTGTAGAACTGACCGATGAACAACGAACGACGCTGGAGAGTTGGGCTAAGGGGCGGAAGACGCCGGTGCTGGCCGCTGAGCGGGCTCGGGTGGTGCTGTTGGCCGCCGAGGGCAAGCGGGATGTCGATATCGCCGAAGCTCTGTCGATCACCGCGCAGAAGGCGGCGCGGTGGCGGAGGGATTTCTGGCGCAAGGCTTTGAGCGGGCTGGAGAAAGACGCCCCGCGTCCAGGCCGGATTCCCTTGATTGGAGTCGACAAAGTGGCCGAGATCGTCCGTCTGACGACGCAGAGCCGGCCCGAGGGAGCGACGAACTGGAGTACCCGCAGCATGGCCGAGGCGGTGGGCGTCAGCGACACCAGCGTGCTGCGGATCTGGCACGCCTATGGCCTGAAACCGCATCGGATCGCAACGTTCAAAGTCAGCAATGATCCCCAGTTCAGCGAGGAGTTGGAGGCCGTGGCCGGGCTTTACTTGAGCCCGCCCGAGCATGCCCTCGTGCTCGGTGTGGAGGAAAAGAGTCAGATGCAGGCGCTGGACCTGGAAGCAGCCCTCGCTACCTCTGAAGAGGGGGCGCGCCGAGACGATGACGCATGATTACTGCCGGCACGCACGACGACGTTGTTTGCGGCATTGAACTCCGCCACGGGCAAGGTGATCAGCCTCTCTCAGCAGCGGCACCGCCATCAGGAATGGATCAAGTCTCTCCGGTTAATCGATGCCGCCACTCCCGCCGACCGCCAGATCTACCTGATTGCCGACAACTACGCCACCCACAAGCACCAGAAGGTCCAGCCGTGGCTCAAGCGCCATCCCCGTTTTCATGCGCAGTTCACGCCGACGAGTGCATCCTGGCTGAACATGGTCGAACGCTTCTTCCGCGACCTGACTGAAAACCGTCTCCGCTGAGGCGTCTTTCGTAGCGTGCTGGAGTTGATCCAAGCCCTGGACGACAACGTTGACCATCACAACAAGAAGCCCAAACCGTTCATTTGGATCGCCAAAGCGCAGGACATTCGAGCCAAGGTTGTCAGAGCTCAGGCCGCACTCTCATAACAATCGATCTGTTTGGAGCACACCACTAGTGGTTAGCTCCCAGTCGAATCACCGCCGCGTTCCGGTCTTGCACGGTCAGCCGCACTTGATTTTTCGATACTGTCACGGCGGGGGTTGCGAGTTGCCACATCTCTTGCCCGCCGGTGAAAGTGCCAGCCCGGCTTGGGTCGAGGGTCACGGTGACGGTGCGAGGTTCCCTCCCTGGGTTTACCACCCATAGATAAGTGCCTCCGTCACCGGTGTGCAGGCGGGCCTGGAGGCCCGGTTCGCTGATGCGTGAGAGCGGCTTCAAACCGGCCCATTGCAAGAGCCCAGCGAAGAACGCGCGCGTCCCGTCAGTGTGGTGGAGAAAATACGATGCCCCCGGAAAGCTCCCCAACAGGAGCGTTCGGCCCTTACCCGCTATCTGCTCTACGGCCGCGATGGCTCCGTTGGCGAACGCGCCAGCTTGTTTTCCGCCGGCGAGTTCGAATTGCTGCAGGAAAAAGCGGCCGCCGATCTGATGCCCTTGCACGTGCAGAGTCAGATTTTCCAACAGATCCGGGGTGAATTCTACATAACTCTCTTTGGCGCCGAAGAGCACGTCGAGCCCGAAGTTGGGTTGGCGAGTACCCACTTTGCCCCGTTCGCCGAAGTAGCCCGGCAAAGCTTCGCTCACCAAAATGCCGCCGTCCCGCACATATTGTTCGAGTTTACGCGCGCTCGATTCCTTCAGGTGGATGGGATACGGGAGGTACACCAAGGGGTACTGCCGCAGATCGTCGATGTGCACAAAATCCGCCTGAATCTGCGAGTCGAAGAAAGCCTGGTACGCGCCGCGGGCGGACTCCGCATAGTGCTTGGTGCTGCCCTGCTGCTGTACGAAATTGAAGACTTCCGCTTCGGGTACAAATACAACCCCGACATCGCCTCGCACGGGCCGCGACTTCCAAAGTTCCTTCTGCTGATTAGCCCACCGCGCCAGGCTGCCCGCCATTTCCGCCCGAGGCGTGATAGAGCCATCCATGCCCATGGGACCAAAGGCTCCGAACAACGGCCCGTCCAGCAGCGGCCTCCAGCGCGGATACAAGATGCCTGTCGCGCCGCCGGCCATGGACACCATGTTCCACAGGCGAACGTCTTTATCTTCGGAGATGCGCCCGTCTTCGCGAGGACGCCCGATGACTTGCGGCTGCATCCACAGCGGACCGGCCTGCGCTTCCGCATGCCAGAACGGCTTTCCACGAGCGCCGGCACGCGTAAGGTCAAGGGCGTGGAACTGCTTCCACAGCTCGCTGCCCTTGCGGGAGGCGACCCACGTGAGTCCCCACGAATCCACTTGGGCCGCGGAGCGCCAATCATCGTTGGCCGAAGCGGGAAGACCTTCTAGCGTCGAGGCGATACCATGGGCGGTCACCCGGTTCCGCTTGTCCAGATTTCGCACCAGATCGACGCGCCATTGGTGCAGGCGAAACATATTGTCGACGCGGAATTCGAGCCAGTCCAAACTCTCCGGATAGCCGCCGAGACTGCGAGGCGGATGCACATGGGCCCATTCGGCGTAACTATACCGATACCAGGCTTGGCCCAATTTTTCGAGAGTGCCGTACTTCTTCTGCAACCACTCCCGGAACTTCTGTTGGGTGGCTTCGCAGTAGCAGAGCATCTTGGGCGGTGCGCCGCCCGGCCACGCATGTTCGTTCCACAAGTCCCAGGCCCACATGGCGGGATGGTTGCGATAGCGTTCGACCAACGCAGTCAAGAATAGTCCCGCGCGGGTGCGGGCGTCTTCGTTATCCAGGCAAAGTCCGGGGAAGCCGCCAGTGGCGGTTGACCCGGAGATGCCAGAGTAGACGAAGCTGTCATCGGAAGCTTGATAGCGGGCGTGGTGATACTGATCGTACATCCACTCTGGCGCCGCGGTGATCATCTCTGACACGGTCACCTTTATCCCGTTTTCAGCAGCCAGCTCGAACATCCTGTCGTAGTCGCGCCAATCAAACTTGCCTGGCGCCACTTCAATCGCCGACCACAGGAACCAGTGCCGAAAGTTGTTGATGCCCAGTTGCGCCGCTGTGCGGTGGTCCTTGGCCCAGTCTTCCTCCGGCGGATTCGATTTTCGAAAGTAGACCGCTCCATACGGGAACACGGGATCCTGTGGGGCGGGTGCCGCCAAGAGTCCGGCGGCTGGGAGGCTAGCGAGAAAAACGCGTCGATTCATGGTAGATCCTTAGCCTAAAACAGGAATTTCAAACCGAACTGCAGTTGCCGTCCGGTGGCTTGGGCGCCGCTCAACTTACCGAACTGGGGGTTGTTGTCGTTGCAGGCCGAGCCGGGCGTCCGGCCGATGCATGTCATGGGCGGGCTGTTGGAACTGGCCAAGCTAAAGGTGGGCGTATTGGTCAGGTTAAACGCTTCGGCCCGGAACTGGAGGCGCATCCGCTCTCCCAGGCTGAGTTGTTTGAAGAGTGAGAAATCGAAGTTCACCGAACCTGGGCCACGGGCCACGCGGCGGGCCGAATCACCGTAGAGTTGAATGGGGGCACCCGTGTTGCTTGGGGTGGTGCCGGGGACGCGGAAAGCCGCGGGGTTGAAGAAGCTATCCGGGCCCCGGTTGCTGGTTACCTGAATGGGTTCGCCCTTCACGCGGTCCGGCACATTGAAGGTGTTGAAGATGGGCGGCAAGCGGTTGGTCCGAATGTCCGTAGGGAAGCCACCGCGCACAGTGGTGATGCCGTTGACCTGCCATCCGCCCGCGATTTTCCCCAGCACGCCGCGGTCGCTGAGCCACCGTTGTCCAGTGCCCCACGGGAGTTCGTAACCGTAGCTGACGTTGAAGATGTGGGCTACGTCGATGGGGGCGAGCCCTTTTTCGCGAGAGAGGTTGTAGGCATCGAGGGCTATGGAAGTACCTCCATTCTGGGTGAACGCGCTGGGTCCGGAGCCGCCTTCCTCCATGTTCTTCTGCCAGGTGTAGTTTACGAGGAAGTTGAGCCCTGGACTTCTTCCAGTTCGAAGCCTGGCTGCACGCCGATGTGCCGCGCGTGGCCTGCGGCTCCTGCGGCAAGACTACCCAGCTCAATGTGCCGTGGGCAAGGCCGGGATCTGGCTTCACGGCTGCCTTCGAAGCCTTGGC
>JBBQRA010000135.1:0-16225 GCA_038215275.1 Bryobacterales bacterium
TGCAAACCGATGCCCCTACTGCGCTGCTATGTAACTGAAGTCGGAACGATACCGCACCAAGTGCCTCTCTACCGACTCGATATTCTCCGAGTTCGACTTCAGGTAGTTTGCGTACTTGGTTTCGCCCATCAACTTGCGGAGCTGCTCCACATTATCGGTACCGATATCCGTCAAGCTGGCGTACCCCGCGACCATATGGAAGTCATAGCTATTACCGCCATACCGGACGCGGTGTGCACTGAGGCTTTTGGCCTTACTCATCTGCTTGGTGAACGCCTGCAGCTCCTTCGCTGCCTCCGTAAAGGCCGCTACTCGTCCTGGTTTCACTCGCACAATAGAGACCACCGCGAAAGCATCCGGTTCGTTGTTGGGTGTTTCATCCCAAGCCAACGCCGGAATGCTGACGAGCACCCTCGAATCGACCGCTGCCGCCGAGCGGCTCAGCCTCATCTGGCGGCCGGTCCGCTCCGCGTTCGTGCCTTGCTTGCTCAGCCAGGTGGGTTCGTTCAGTTCAGCCAAGCTCGGAATTTGGACGGAGATATAGAAGGTGGGTGGCCCCGCCAACGAGGTCCAAGCCAAACGGGTGAGGGGTGATTTGTTCGTCTTGTACATTTGGGCCGTGTCGCGTTGCAGGGCTTCAAATTCCGCGCCAGCGCCTGGTGCGGCGCGGTAGGAGGAGAGACGAGAGAGACTGGGCGCACCTTGTGGGTATGCGGTCAGACTGATAGCGAAAATCAGAAACAGGTGCTTCATCGGGAGTTACCTCTTGGTTGTTTGACCGGGAGAGACCGCCGCAGACCCTAAATGTGGCGGGAGCATATCACATGCCGGTCGCAATTTCACTCCCCCAGTCCGCACCGAGACGCAGTTCCGCCGCCCGCTGCGTTCAGACGACTCTCATCGCGGCGAAACCCCCGAACCGCCCTCGTCGTCCCCTCCGTCCGGATCGATGAGACGCCTGTCATCCGCCCGTTCTTCGTCATCGGCTCAGACGGGGCAAGCCGGGCGCCGTCGGCATAAAGATTACCCCGCACGCCAGCATCAGCGCACTCGAAGAACCCCGCATCAGAACAGGCGTCTCCCCGGGAACTGCTGCGATTACGCCGATCGCGCCTCTCCAAATGCCACTTCCTCTACCAATACCCCCCGCCTCTCTCTGCGACAGGCCAAGAGAAGATCGGAAGCCCGAGAGGATCCCGCTCGACCAAACACGGGGTTCACCGGTCGGCGGGCAATCCGCAAGAGGCTCCGTTTACCGCCAAGCCCCCCACGGATCCTCACATCCCAATCGGCTGCCCCGGCGGCACCGCCGCCGGCGCCGCCATCACGGGCCCCTCGGCCCTTGCTGGACAGCTCCAATTTGCCTTACCCGAAGTTCCACCCGACTGGAAGCCGCGCGGGGCGAGCGCAACGCCATAACCCGAAATCGATTGTCACCCTGCGAATCCTGATCGCCAGGGTGCTAATCGGTCGACTCCCGTGCTGCCCGTTCTGCCGCACGCTTCGCTCATAACACAGTAGTACTAACATCCAGCTACGCTAAGTACTTGCCCGCCTCCACGGACTCAGTCGGCAAGCTACTCGAAAAAGACCCCATCCCTATGGAGTCTCTCCCACGGAACTGACCCCCATCCGATCCAACTCAATCCGGAGCGGCACTGGCGGATAGCGTGGCGGCCTTTGACGGCAGTAAGCTGCCAAATTCCCGGCCTCCGCGCATTGCCGCCACGTTTCACTCGCCGCTAACGTGGCCTTCAAAAGGGAATGGTGCAAGTGCGGCCGCTCAATCGTGTGATCATCGTGGATCACTACCAAGTCGATTCCCGCCCCATCCAGGGCCCGCTCCACATCTTCTGCCGTTCCCACCTTAGCCTTGTAAATTTTCCCATTCCAATCGGTGGAGGCAAGTAACTTCGTCGCCCTTATAATAACGCTCGATGGCCGCGCTTCGCGCAAGGCCGCCACCGCAATCCAAGGCCCCTCCGACCAACCAACCGACGAGGAAACGAGCATCCGGGCTGGCTGGCGGATCTGCGCCGCGAGAGCCCCGTACCCGCCCGCCGTCTGCCGATACAAACCATGTGGCATCCAGACAACTAACGCCAACAGCACGGCTGGGGCCCACCGGCTTTGCTCCGATAACCAGCGATAACCCGCCACAGCTAGCAAGATCAGCGGTGGCACTAACGCGATCCAATGCCGCGGCTCGCGAAAAGCCCGGACGTAATAGGAGCAGAGCGCGAACGAAGCGACAATTGCCAACGAAGCGACCAGCATCGGCTCCCGCCGCCGCCATACTACCAGTGCCCCTCCGGCCGCCATCAGAGCTATCCCCCCGCCCACCACATCGAGCACTTGAGGGAAACTCCACGGTAGTCTCGTCCCGCTCCCGGCCCCGGACCATCGCACAATCTGCTCGATCGATCCCCCATATTGCCAATAGAGCAGCAGCCCCCCTACCAATGCCAACATGGCCGGCCAGAGCAGCATCGGACCGCGCGGCAGCCGCCGCCAGCCCCCTCCCATCGCCAAGGCCAGCACCGGAGCGGCCGCCAGTCCCACGCTTGTCTGCTTGATCGAAAACGCCGCAAAGAGCGCCAACCAAACCACCATTAAGGACTGCCGTCCCGGGCTCTCCTGCACCCTCGTCAACGCCCAAAGGAAGAACGTCGCCGTCAGCAGCGAGGGTAGCTCCAACATCACTTGCGACAAAGCCTCCTGCACAATGGGCAGGGCCAGCATCACCACTCCCGCCCCTCCCATCACCAGCGATGGAACCTGCAACCGACGAACCAGAACCCAGAATATGGTCATCAGCCCGGCACCCATTAGCAAGTTCAAGGCTAGGGCCGACTCGCGCCCCGGAGGAAACACCAACCACCACACGCCTTGAATCGCATAATAGCCGGGAGGCCAATGTCCTATCGCTACCTTCGGATAGTGAACATAATAGTCGAGCGCCCAGGGAATCGGCGACGGCCATGGAAATTGCGCCAAGTAATCCCTCACGAGCAAGGAAGAGACAAAATGAGCTGCCTCGTCGGCATGGCCATCGTACTCTGCTTGGTAGGCCCCGCCGAAGTACTGGAGGCCAAGGACCAACAAAGCAAACACAACCGTCCAAATCCGATACGAGCGATCGCCCAAGATCTCTTTGACGCGACTCTTCACAAAACTTATGCCGCCCTTCGTACAAACGGCCAGGCATTCGCTTGGCCGTTTGATCCTCTCATGACCTTTGGTTACTCGGCCAGGTCGCCTTCGCCTCCGCCCTCCGGGGTCACTTCGCTGAGCCCGCCGGCGTAGAAAGTCCGCGCGGTATCTTCGTAGTCGGCCATGCTGTCGGCGAGGCTTACCTCCACCTCTGGCGTCGGCTCCTCTTCCGGGATGTCTTCGCCCGCAATCTTTACACCGCGGTAATAGTCCATACCTGTACCGGCTGGGATCAGGCGGCCCATGATGACGTTCTCCTTGAGACCGCGGAGATTGTCCACCTTGCCGTTGATCGCCGCTTCGGTCAGGACACGAGTCGTCTCCTGGAAGCTGGCCGCCGAAATGAACGAGTCGGTCGAAAGCGAAGCCTTCGTGATACCCAGCAAAATTGCCTTACCGATCGCCGGCCGACCACCCGCATCGAGTACCCGCGTGTTCTCTTCCTTGAAGCGGAAACGGTCCACCACTTCCTCGGGCAGGAACTCGCTATCGCCAATGTCCTCAATCTTCACCCAGCGCATCATCTGACGCGTAATGACCTCAAGGTGCTTATCGTTGATGTTCACGCCCTGCAGCCGGTAAACTTCCTGTATCTCGTTGACGAGATACTTCTGCAGTTCGTGCTCACCGCGGACTTTGAGAATGTCGTGCGGGTCAATCGGGCCGTCCACCAACTGGTCGCCGGCACTCACGCGCTCACCTTCCTGAACGCTCAAGTGAGCGCCGCGGGCAATGGCGTATTCACGCTGCTGACCATCGTCACCGATGATGTATAGTTTGCGCGCGGTCTTGGTGACCTCACCAAACTTGATCGTTCCGGTGATCTCGGCAATGGCGGCCGGGTCGCGCGGCTTCCGGGCTTCCACGAGTTCGACGACACGGGGCAGACCGCCCGTGATGTCCTTGGTCTTCGAGGTCGCGCGGGGAAGCTTGGCAAGAACGTCGGCGGCGTGCACTTTGTCGCCATCACGCACCATGAGGTGGGCGTGTGTCGGCATCATGTACCGCTTCTCGTCCGCCTTATGACCACCCTCGGGACGGATGATCAGCATCGGCTGTTTCTTCGATTCCGGCGCGTCGACCACCACTAGCTGGCTGAGGCCGGAAACCTCGTCCACCTGCTCGGCCAACGTCACGCCCTCTTCCATGTCCTTGAAGTGGACAATGCCGGAGATTTCCGTCAGGATCGAGAACGAGTACGGATCCCATTCAAGCAGCACTTCGTTGCCCTGAACCGGAGCGCCATCGGCAAACCGGATGTGTGCACCGTAGACAATCTGGTAGCGCTCGCGTTCCCGGCCCTTCTCGTCCACGACGGCAATGATGCCGCTGCGGTTCATGGCGATGATCTCGCCCTTCAGATTCAGGGCCGTGTTTACGCCAATGTACTTGGCGAAGCCCGATGTCCGGGCTTCCTGCGTGTTCTGCTCCGAGGCACGGGTAGCCGCGCCGCCGATGTGGAAGGTACGCATCGTCAACTGGGTGCCAGGTTCGCCGATCGACTGGGCCGCAATTACGCCCACCGCTTCGCCGCGCTCCACCAACCGGCCCGTTGCCAGGTTCCGGCCGTAGCAGAGTTGGCAAACGCCGCGCTTCGATTCGCACGTCAGCACCGAACGGATCTTCACCCGTTCAATACCGGCCGCCTGAATCTGGCTCGCCAGCGCCTCCGAGATCTCCTGGTTCACGCCGACGATCAGCTTGCCTTCAAAGTCGAACTGGTCTTCGAGCACCACGCGACCGACGATCCGGTCCCGCAGCGGCTCAATCACTTCGCCCGCTTCGACAATCGGCTCGACGAAAATACCGTCCGAGGTACCGCAATCGAACTCGGAGATGATAACGTCCTGCGCCACGTCCACCAACCGGCGGGTCAGGTAACCCGAGTCCGCGGTCTTCAACGCGGTATCGGCCAGACCCTTACGGGCGCCGTGCGTCGAAATGAAGTACTGCAACACGTTCAGGCCTTCCCGGAAGTTAGCCGTGATCGGGGTTTCGATAATCTCACCGGACGGCTTGGCCAACAGGCCGCGCATACCGGAAAGCTGACGAATCTGCTGCTTCGAACCACGCGCGCCGGAGTCGGCCATGATGTAGATCGGGTTGAGGTAACGGCCGGTGCGGTCGTCCTCTTCCATCACCTTGAACATCTCATCGGAAACCATTTCGGTAACGCGGGTCCAGATTTCGATGATCTTGTTGTAGCGTTCGCCCTGCGTGATGGCACCGTTCTGGTACTGACTCTGCACCTCGATAACAGCCTTCTCGGCGTCTTTAACGAGGGTGGGTTTCGACTTCGGCACCACCATGTCGTCAATGCCGATCGAGATGCCCGCGCGGGTGGCGTACAGGAACCCGAGCGACTTGATGTCGTCGAGCATCGTCACCGTCGTCTTCAGACCCGAGCTCAGGTAGCAATACTGCACCAGTTGCGTCAGGCCTTTCTTCTTCAGCAGGCCGTTGATGAACGGCATATCGTCCGGCAGCACATCGTTGAGGATGACGCGGCCGACAGTGGTCTCCATGTCCTGCTTGTTGTATTCAACAGGCTCGGAGTGCATGATGTTCTGCTTGTCGAAGGCGTTCTCGAGATCGATCACGCGGCCCGTATATCGGAGCTTGATCGGAGTCAGCGTTTCCACTTCGCCCATCTCGAGCGCGATCAGAACGTCCGCCATCGAAGCGAACTTCTTGCCTTCGCCCTTCGTGCCGGGGCGCTTTTTGGTGAGGTAGTAAAGGCCCAGCACCATGTCTTGCGACGGAATGGTGATCGGGGCGCCGTGCGCCGGCGATAAAATGTTGTTCGAAGCCAGCATCAGGGTGCTCGCCTCAATCTGCGCTTCCGGCGACAGCGGAATGTGGACAGCCATCTGGTCCCCATCGAAGTCGGCGTTGAAGGCGGTACACACCAGCGGATGCAGCTTGATCGCCTTGCCTTCCACCAGCACCGGTTCAAAGGCCTGGATACCCAAACGGTGCAGCGTCGGTGCGCGATTCAGCATGATCGGATGATCGCGGATGACTTCCTCAAGAATGTCCCAAACCACCGGATCCTGCTGCTCCACCAGCTCTTTGGCCTGCTTGATGGTCGTGCAATGGCCGCGCTGTTCAAGGCGGTGATAGATAAACGGTTTAAAGAGCTCAAGCGCCATCTTCTTCGGCAAGCCGCACTGGTGCAGCTTCAGTTCAGGACCGACGACGATCACCGAACGGCCGGAGTAGTCAACCCGTTTGCCGAGCAAGTTCTGCCGGAACCGCCCCTGCTTACCCTTCAAGGTATCGGAGAGCGACTTCAGCGGACGATTGTTGGCGCCACGCAGCACGCGGCCACGGCGACCGTTGTCGAACAGAGCGTCGACCGCTTCCTGCAACATGCGCTTTTCGTTGCGCACAATCACATCGGGAGCGTGCAGCTCAATCAGTTTCTTCAGCCGGTTGTTGCGGTTGATCACGCGGCGGTAGAGGTCGTTCAGGTCCGACGTCGCAAACCGGCCGCCGTCGAGCGGCACCAGCGGACGCAGTTCCGGCGGGATCACCGGCAGAACGTCCAGAATCATCCACTCCGGCTTGTTCGAGCTCTTGCGGAAGCTCTCGCAAACGCGGAGGCGCTTGGCGAACTTCAGCTTCTTCTGCTGGCTCTGTTCGGTCTTCATCCGCTCACGGATCTCTTTCGAGAGCGACTCGGTATCGACCTTCTTGAGCAGTTCCTTGATTCCCTCAGCGCCCATCATGGCGATGAACTTGCCTGGGAACTCCTGATCCAACTGCCGCTTCCGCTCGTCCGAGATCACCTCGGCCAAGTTCAGACCGGTGTCTTTGTCGGCTTCGACGATGACAAACGCTTCGAAATAAAGGACGCGCTCAAGCTCACGCAACGTGATGTCGAGCAGGTAACCGATACGCGACGGGAGGCCCTTAAAGAACCAGACGTGCGAGCAAGGGCTGGCGAGCTCAATGTGACCGAGCCGCTCGCGGCGGACGCGCGACAGAGTAACTTCGACGCCGCACTTATCGCAGATCACTCCGCGATGCTTCATCCGCTTGTACTTGCCGCACAGGCATTCCCAGTCGGCGATCGGTCCGAAAATACGGGCACAGAATAAGCCGTCACGTTCAGGCTTGAAGGTCCGGTAGTTAATTGTCTCCGGTTTAGTAACTTCACCGTGAGACCAGTTCCGAATTTTATTCGGAGAGGCCAGACTGATCCGGATAGCATCAAAATCCGCGATCAGATTTGCACGTTCATAAGGGGAAGATCGATACATGGCTTAGTCTCCTTGAATTAGTCGGCGGCAAGTGCCGTGTCGGAAACGCTCTGCTGTTTCTTGATCAACTCGACGTCAAGACAGAGCGATTGCAGTTCGCGGATAAGGACGTTGAAGCTCTCGGGCACGCCGGGTTCGGCGGCCGCTTCGCCCTTGACGATGGCCTCGTAAATCTTCGCGCGGCCGTAAACGTCGTCGGATTTGGCAGTGAGCAGTTCCTGGAGAACGTACGCGGCGCCGTACGCTTCGAGCGCCCAGACTTCCATTTCGCCGAAGCGCTGGCCACCGAACTGCGCCTTGCCGCCCAGCGGCTGCTGGGTGATGAGCGAGTACGGTCCAATGCTCCGGGCGTGGATCTTGTCGTCCACCAGATGGGACAGCTTCAGCATGTAGATACAGCCGACGGTGACGGGCTGATCAAACGGCAAACCAGTCATGCCGTCCACCAACTGCACCTTACCCGAACTGGGCAGCCCGGCGTCCTGCAACTGGCTCTTAATGTTGGCTTCCGTCGCGCCGTCAAACACCGGCGTGGCGAAGTGGCGCTTCAGCGTCATACCCGCCCAGCCGAGATGGGTTTCAAGAATCTGACCCACGTTCATACGGGACGGAACGCCCAGCGGATTCAGGATGATTTCCACCGGTTGGCCCGAGGGCAGATACGGCATGTCCTCTTCAGGCACGATGCGCGAAATCACACCCTTGTTGCCGTGGCGGCCCGCCATCTTGTCGCCCACGGAAAGCTTACGCTTCATCGCGACGTAGACCTTGACGGTCCGAATCACGCCCGGGGGCAACTCATCGCCCTTCTTAAGCTTGGCGGACTTTTCCTCGGTTATCTTCTCGAGGACTGCAATCTGGCGGGAGGTCATCTCCTCGATCTCATCGATAGCTTCGTTCAAACGCGGATCGCGGTCCTTCAAGCGCATGCGCTTCAGGTCGCGGCCCCGCATCTTCTCGATCAGATCGCGAGTGAGGACGGTGTCCTTGGCCAGCAGTTTCTTATTGGTCTTCTCGTCGTGCAGGTCGGCGAGCACGATGTGGCCATCAAACATCTTCGACAAGCGCTTCGCGCGTTCGTCCGAGAGGATGCGCTTTTCGTCGTCCAAATTGCGGTGGAGACGGGCAATGTGCTCTTCGAGAATCTGCTTGGACCGTTCGTCGAGTTCGGTGCCCTTGCGGCTGAAGATCTTACAATCAACTACCACGCCTTCGATGCCCGGAGGGCAGTAGAAGGAGGCGTCCTTCACGTCGCCGGCTTTCTCGCCGAAGATCGCCCGGAGGAGCTTCTCTTCCGGCGTCAACTGCGTTTCACCCTTCGGCGTTACCTTGCCGATCAGGATGTCGCCCGACTTCACCGAAGCGCCGATCCGGATCACGCCGGATTCATCGAGATTGCGCAGCGCCGACTCTGGAACGTTCGGAATGTCCCGGGTGATTTCTTCCGGTCCGAGCTTGGTGTCCCGCGCTTCAATCTCGAACTCTTCGATGTGGATCGAGGTGTAGTAGTCCTCTTTCACCAGCTTCTCGCTGATGATGATGGCGTCCTCGAAGTTGTAACCGCGCCAGGGCATGAACGCCACCAGCACGTTTCGGCCCAGTGCCAACTCGCCTTGGTCCGTACAAGGACCGTCAGCGAGCACGTCACCCTTTTTCACCCGAACGCCAACCTGCACGATCGGTTTCTGGGTGATACAGGTGTTCTGGTTCGAGCGCTTGAACTTGGTCAGCGTGTAGATGTCGGCGCCAACTTCGCGCGACATCTGCCCTTCGTGAGCGGCCGAGCCGTCCACGCGGACAATGACGCGTTCCGAGTCAACCGAGTCGACGATGCCTGAGCGTTTGCAGATGATGACGGCGCCGGAGTCGCGGGCGGTAACCTTTTCCATGCCCGTTCCGACGTAAGGCGCGTCGGCGCGAAGCAGCGGAACAGCCTGCCGTTGCATGTTCGAGCCCATCAGGGCACGGTTGGCGTCGTCGTTCTCAAGGAACGGAATCAGCGAAGCCGCAACCGAGACCAATTGCTTCGGGCTGACGTCCATGTACTGGATCTCGTCCCGGTGCAGGAGGGCGAAGTTGCCGGCCTGACGGGCGTTCACCAGTTCGTCGACGATCTTGCCGGTCTCATCGAGACTGATATTGGCCTGAGCGACGATGTACTTGTCCTCTTCCCAGGCTGACAGGTAGTCGCAATGAGCTTCGAGTTCGGCCGGCTGCTTGTCGGCACCGAGTTCGGCGTTGAGAGCCTCGGCTTCCGAGCGGAGCAGGACTTGGCCCACTTTCAGGCTGGTCGCGCCAGGATTCAGGACCTTGACCTCATCGACCACCGAGCATTCCACCACGCGACGGTACGGGCTTTCAATGAAGCCATACTCGTTGATGCGGGCAAAGCAGGACAGCGAGGAGATCAGGCCGATGTTTGGGCCTTCCGGGGTTTCAATCGGGCAAATACGGCCGTAATGCGTCGGATGGACGTCGCGGACTTCGAAGCCGGCGCGTTCGCGGGAAAGACCGCCCGGTCCAAGGGCCGACAGGCGGCGCTTGTGGGTGATCTCGGACAGCGGGTTGGTCTGGTCCATGAACTGCGAGAGCTGCGAAGAACCGAAGAACTCGCGAATGGCCGCCATCACGGGCTTGGCGTTCACCAGGTCGTGCGGCATGGCCGTCGCGATTTCCTGGAAGACGCTCATCTTCTCTTTGATCGCGCGCTCCATGCGGACCAGGCCGATGCGGAACTGGTTTTCCAGCAGTTCGCCCACCGCGCGGACCCGGCGGTTGCCAAGGTGGTCAATGTCATCCACCGCGCCGATGCCCTTGCGGAGCCGGAACAGGTACTGGATGGTATCGACGAAGTCCTTGTGATCGAGAGTGCGCTTGTCGAGCGGAGTGGCGCCTGCGTTGTCGTACAACTTGATGTTGAACTTCATGCGGCCGACGCGGGAGAAGTCATACTTCCGCTGGTCGAAGAACATGCCGTTGAACAGCTGAGTGGCGGTATCGAGGGTGGGCGGGTCGCCCGGCCGCAGCTTCCGGTAGATTTCGAGAAGCGCTTCGGTTTGGAGCTTCACCGCATCTTTCTCGAGCGTGCGAGAGAGTACGTTGCCAACTTCGTCGCGTTCCGGGAAGAAGATCTCAAACGTCTCAATGCCGGCTTCGATAAAACGGCCAATCGAAGCGGGTGTCAGTTCCTTGTTCGCTTCGAGGACGATCTCACCCGTCGACAGATCGATGACATCGGCGAGGGCATAAGCGCCTTCGAGGTCGTTGGCCGCGATTTCGAATTGCTCCAACTTCGACTTGCCGAGTTCGCCGAGAACGCGGTTGGTGATCTTCTTGCCAGCGGCGATTACCTGTTCACCAGCCTTGGTGGAGACGGCGTAGGACAACTTCATGTCCTTGAGCGCGTTGCGGCCCGGCTGACCCTGCTGGGCAATCTGCCAGAACAGCTTGTTGTCTTTGGAGATGTTGACTCGGGTGGCCGTGTCGGTATAGAAGGTCCGGAGGATCTGTTCATCCGTCTTCAGCCCCATCGCGCGAAGAAACACGGTGCCGTAGAACTTCCGTTTCCGGTCGATACGGACATAGAGGAGATTCTTGTTGTCGTACTCGAACTCAACCCAAGAGCCGCGATACGGGATGATCTTCCCGAGGAAGTACCCTTGGGCCTGAACACGCTCAAAGAAGACGCCGGGCGAACGATGAAGCTGGGAGACGATGACGCGTTCGGTGCCGTTGATTATGAAGGTGCCGTTGTCGGTCATCAGCGGGATTTCACCGAAGAAGACTTCCTGCTCCTTAATGTCGCGGACGGACTTGGTGCCGGAATCGGGGTCTTTGTCAAAGACGGTGAGCCGAATGGTGACCTTGAGGGGGGCGGCGTAGGTCATCGAGCGCTCTTCGCACTCGGGGACGTCGTACTTCAGTTGCAGGCCCACCGGGTCGCCGCAACGGTTGCAGAAAGTGACGACGTTCTTATTAAACGTGCCGCACTTGTCGCAATGGATGTCGCCGGGGTGGAACGGGTCCGTCTTGATGATCGATCCGCAGGAGCGGCAGGTGGACCGGAGATTGTGGAGTCCTTTCAGGTTTCCGCACTTGCATTCCCAGTTGCCTATGGAATAGTCGACGAAGTCGAGTTGGGAGAGACCGCGGAAGTCCGAGATCGGAAAGACGCTGGCGAAGACGGACTGAAGGCCGGAGTCATCGCGTTCGGCCGGGAGCAGATCCATTTGCAGAAAGCGCTCATAGCTTTGTTTCTGGACTTCGATGAGATTCGGAATGGGTACCGAAGTCTTGATCTTGGAAAAGTCCACGCGCTGGCGCTGGGTAACGTTCGCAGGGCTACTCATGATTCACTCCTAAAGGGCATGCACAAGAAAGGGCAAGCGGCAAAGCGTCGGGTGCTTGGGCCGCAAGGGAAAGCAGGATGAGTCGGGTACAAACGAGTCGGTAGAGGTGTAGGCGAGCGCGTGGAGGGTGCGCTTGGGGAAAGGCAATATTGTGCTCAAGAAGTCGTAGAAACGACCGCGAAAAAAGCAGCGGAAGGAAAAATTCACAGATAGGATGTCCCGGCCCGACTCCGGCTTATAAACCAAGATAACAGAAGAATGAATGGCCCGTCAAATGCAGGGAACGGCAAGCGCGCGGACATCTTTTCTACGCTGCCCGAAAATTGCGGAGTTTGGTTCTGTGGTGGAGTGTAGTTGGAGGAGTGGGGGCAGCCGAACTCCTTGCAGCTTTATGTCAACGTCTCCTTCCCTACAGCTTCCGCGGGAACCGAATTCATTCACGCCGGCGTGCAGGCGGGGGCGGGACGGAATTCCGGATGGAAGATCCTGCAAGCAGTTAAGCTCGAATTGTGGAAGTGGTATTCGCAGCGCGGGGAGTCACCAAGTTCTATGACATGGGCGAGGTCCGCGTACATGCTTTGCGCGGGGTGGATGTTGAACTTTACTCCGGGGAGATGATGGTGCTCCTCGGACCTTCCGGGAGCGGGAAATCCACTCTGCTCAACATCCTCGGTGGACTCGACCGGGCTTCCGGCGGGTCAGTGCACTACCGAGGCTTCGATATCACCGCGGCGAAAGACCGCGAGTTGACTCAATACCGGCGGCGGCATGTCGGGTTTGTGTTTCAGTTCTATAACCTGATTCCAAGCTTGACGGCGCTGGAGAATGTCGCGGCAGTGACCGAGATCGCCGACAACCCGATGAAGCCAGCCGAAGCGCTTGATCTTGTCGGGCTAAGCGACCGGATGGACCACTTCCCTTCCCAACTCTCCGGCGGCCAACAACAACGCGTCGCCATCGCTCGCGCGATCGCTAAACGACCCAGCGTTCTGCTTTGCGATGAGCCGACCGGGGCACTCGACTCTGAGACCGGCATTGTGGTCCTCGAGGCGATTGATAAGGTCAATCGGGAGTTGGGCGCGGCGACCGCAGTCATCACTCACAACGCGGATATCGCCGGCATGGCCGATCGCGTCGTCCACATGAGCAACGGGGGCATCTCCCATGTTGAAATGAACCCGCTCCGCCGGGACCCACGGGAGTTGCACTGGTAATGCTCCGGGCGCTCGACAGAAAGCTGTTTCGTGATCTGTGGGCGGTACGAGGCCAAGTGATCGCGATCTCGTGTGTGCTGGCGGGCGGCATCGCCACCTATGTGATGTCGGCTTCGACGCTGGATTCGCTGCAGCGGACGCAGACCCGAATGTACCGGGAGTTCCGGTTTCCGGAGCTGTTCGCGGGACTGAAGCAGGCGCCGATGGGCGTGGCAGCGCGGATCGCCGCAGTGCCAGGCGTGGCGGCTGTGGAAGCGCGCGTGGTGGCGCCGGCAAACGTTGAACTCGCGGGCTATGGACAGCCGGTTTCCGGACAAGTGGTGGGACTGCCACGGGGAGCCGGACGGTTCAATCTGCTGCACCTCCATGCTGGGCGGATGCCGGAGGCGGGGCGGGACAAGGAAGCACTGGTTAGTGATGGATTCGCGAAGGCGCACAAGCTGCAGCCAGGCTTTGCCTTGGCGGTGACGATCAATGGCCGGAAGCAGCGGCTGGAGATCGTCGGGGTGGCGTCGTCGCCGGAGTTTACTTATCAGTTGGCTCCGGGATCGATTGTGCCGGACTTCAAGACCTACTGCATTCTGTGGATGAACGCGGAGCCGCTGGAGGGGTCTTTCAACATGACGGGGGCGTTCAACCAGTTGGCGGCGTCACTGGAGCGCGGGACCCGCGTGGAGGACTCGATGCAGGCGGTGGACGCGATTCTGCGGACTTACGGAGGGCTGGGCGCGCATGGGCGGAAGGACCAGATTTCGCACCGGTTTCTGGCCGAGGAGTTCAAGCAGTTGGAGATGATGGCGACGCTGTTTCCGGCCATTTTTCTGTCCGTGGCGGGATTCCTGCTGAACGTGGTGGTGGGGCGGCTAATGGCGACGCAGCGGGGGCAGATCGCGACGCTGAAGGCGTTCGGATACACGACGGGGGCGATCGTCTGGCACTTCCTGAAGTTCACGGCGGTGATCGTTACGATTGGGACGCTGTTGGGGATTGCGGGCGGAGCGTGGATGGGCTCAGGGATGTCGCGGCTGTACATGGACGTCTACCGATTTCCGTATCTGGAGTATTCGATTGGGGGCAGTGTGGTCGCAGTGTCGTTCGCGGTGAGTTTGGCGGCGGCAGGAGTGGGGACGCTGTTCTCCGTTCTGAAGGCGGCGGCGGAGTCACCGGCCGTGGCTATGCAGCCGGCGAACCCTGGGAAGTACCGGCGGAGCCTGTTGGAGATGCCGTGGTTCTCGCAGCCTTCGCGGATGATTGTGCGGAATCTGGAGCGGCGGCCGGTGAAGTCGCTGCTGTCGATTGGTGGGGTGGCGATGTCGACGGCGATCCTGGTGCTGGGCGGATTCTGGGGCGATGCGGTGGATTATATGGTGTTCGCGCAGTTACGGCGGGCCCAACTGGACGATTTGACGGTGACATTCTTCGCGCCGGTTTCGGTGCGGGCGCTGCATTCCCTGCGGAGCCTGCCAGGGGTAACCTATGCCGAGCCGACGCGGAGCGTGGCGGCGCGGTTTCGCTTTGAACAGCGGACTTACCGGACGGCTTTGCAAGGGATGGAGCCGGAGGGACAACTGCGGCGGTTACTCGATACGAAGCTGGAACGGGTGGAGTTACCGGCGGAGGGACTTCTGCTGACGGATCATCTGGCGACGATGTTAGGGGTGAAGCCCGGGGATCTGGTGACGGTGGAGTTGCTGGAAGGGTCGAGGGCGGTGCGGCAGGTGGCGGTGGCCGGGGTGGTGACGGAGTATATCGGAGTGACGGGATACATGCGGCGGGATTCGCTGAACCGGCTGCTGCGGGAGGGCGACGTGGCGACGGGTGCGTATCTGGCGGTGGATGAGCCGGCGATGGCGGAGCTGTATCAGCGGCTAAAGCGGATCCCGGCGGTGGCGGGGGTGGCGGCGCGATTGCAGGCGCTCCGGAGCTTCTATGAGACGCTGGCGGCGCAGATGCTGACGTTCGCCTTCTTCAACACTCTGTTGGCGTCGACGATCGCGATTGGCGTGGTGTATAACACGGTGCGGATTTCGCTGAGCGAGCGGGGCCGGGAGTTGGCGAGTTTGCGGGTGCTGGGGTACACGCGAGGAGAGGTGTCCTATATCCTGCTGGGCGAGCTGACAGTGCTGGTGTTTCTGGCGATTCCGGTGGGGCTGTCGATGGGCCATGGCTTGGCGTATTTCATGGCGATGTCGGCGCAGACGGAGTTATTCCGGATCCCGTTTGTGGTGCGGCCTTCGACCTATGCAATGGCGGCGTTAGTGGTGGCGCTGGCGACGGCGGGATCGGCGTTTCTGGTGGGGCGGAAGATTAACCATTTAGACTTGGTGGAAGTGCTGAAGGCACGGGAGTAGGAGCGACGTGAAGCGCTGGCTTTGGGTAATTGGATTGGCGGCGGTGGCCGGGGTGGGGATCTGGTGGGGGATGCGTCCGCAGCCGGTGCCGGTGGAGACGCTGGCGGTGACGGCGAAGCCACTGCGGGTGACGGTGGAAGAAGAGGGCAAGACGCGGCTGCGGAGCCGGTATGTGATCTCGGCCCCGGTGGCGGGCTACATGCCGCGGCTGCGGCTGAAGGCGGGGGATGCGGTGAAGGCCGGGGCGGTGATCGCGATGCTGGAGCCGCCGCGGCCGACGGTGCTGGATGCGCGGACGTTGGAGCAAGGCAACGCGCGGGTGGCGGCGGCAGAGCGGTCGCTGCAGGTGGCGCAGAGCAGGGTGGCGACGCAGGGGGAGCAGGTGCGGTTGGCCAAGGCGGAGCTGGACTACTGGACGCAGCAGCGGCAACGGGACGAGCGGCTGCGGAAGAGCGGGGACGTGGCGGCGACGCGGCTGGAGCGGACGGTGACGGACTTGCGGCGGGCCGAGGCGACGGTGGCGGCGGCGGAGCGGGGCTTGGCGACGACGGAGGCGGAAGTGGAGGCGGCCAAGGCGGAGGTGGCGAGTACGCGGGCGGCGCTACGGCAGACGGCGGGTGCGGCGACTGGCGAAGGGTTTCCGGGGGTGGCGCCGACGGGGGGGCGGGTGATCCGGCTGGTGCGGGAGAGCGAGGGGGTGGTGAGCGCGGGGGAGGCGCTGGTGGAACTGGGCGATGCGCGAGCGATCGAAGTGGTGGTGGAGGTGCTTTCGGCGGACGCGGTGCGGATTACGCCGGGGATGATGGACCGATGGGGTGGCGGGACGTTGTTGG
>JBBQRA010000136.1:0-16198 GCA_038215275.1 Bryobacterales bacterium
ATCCTCTCGGCCCACGCACGGCTCACTTGAAACGTGGATGCCAACTTCTCCAGCCCGATATCCCCAGCCTCGTAGGCGGATACGAACTTTTCACGCAGATCATCTGAGTATGGTCGCGCCATATCGATTTGCCGCCAAAAATCCATAGCCCCTCTAGTATGTCAGGTTTTGCTCTAGCGTGCGATCGAAGCGGGATGGGTGCGTCCGAAGCCATGCAAAAGAACAACGGCTACACCCGCGTGTCCCTCGCCGGTTCCGCGTCCGTTATGATGCTCTTCCTGCTCAACGCCATCTTCCGCGGCGCCGGTGATGCCGTCATCGCCATGAAGGTCCTCTGGTTCGGCAACTTCATCAACATCGTGCTCAACCCCTGCCTCATCTTCGGCTGGGGCCCGTTCCCGGAGATGGGCATCACCGGAGCGGCCGTTGGCACGGTCATCGGGCGAAGCTCCGGTGTTGCCTATCAGGTCTGGCAGCTCTTCCGCGGACCTGGCCGCATCCGGCTCACGCGCGCCGCACTAGGCGGCCATGCCTATATAGATGGACTGCATGGCCCCGTGAGCGGCAGCGACCGGGTCCTTCTCGCCGATGCGCCGGGCGACGTACGCCGTGGTGGCGAAGCTTAAACCCATGGCGATGGCGAAGACGAAAGTGAGCAGGCTTTCCGTAAGCCCGACGGTGGCGACGGCGTCGTCGCCGAGTTGGGCGATGAAGAAGATGTCGACGACGGCGAAGAGGGACTCCATCGCCGTTTCGAGAATCATGGGGACGGCGAGCAGGGCGATGGCGCGGTGGAGGGAGCCCTCGGTGAAGTCTTTCTCTTCGCCGTTGAACGACTCGCGCAGCGCTTGGAGAAGAGCAGCCATGCCGCCAGAATTTTGAGTCTAGCATGCCACCGGCGGCCTGCCCTGTTGATACAATCGGGTCCAAGATGACACGTCGAACTCTTGCTTATCGCGGTGCGGCCCTCTTTACGGCTGCTTCTTACGGGCGAATTATGGGGGCCAATGAGCGGATCAATCTGGGGTTGATCGGTAGCGGCGACCGCGGTGAACACGTCGCAGGTATCTTTTCGGGCACCAAGCAGATCGACCTGACGGCCGTCTGTGACGTGTACGGAGCGAAGATCGACAAGATGCAAACCAAAGCCCCGGGGGCGAAGGGTTATAACGATCATCGGAAGCTGCTGGAGCAGAAGAACGTTGACGCCGTCTTGATCGCGACGCCGGACCATTGGCACGCGGGCACGGCGGTGGACGCGCTCAACGCCGGCAAAGATGTGTACGTTGAGAAGCCGCTGTCGTTGACGATTGAAGAAGGTCCGCGCATCGTGAAGGCGGCGCGCATCAACAATCGCATTTGCCAGGTGGGCATGCAGCAGCGAAGCGGACAGATCTACTTACAGGCCAAGCGGGAGTACTTCGATACGAAGAAACTGGGCAAGATTACGCTGGTGCGCACGTGGTGGCATGGCAATACGTATCACCTGCGGAAGGCCCCGGCCACGCTGTCTCCGCAACCTTCGAATCTCGATTGGGCGAGGTTCCTGGGTCCGTTAAAATGGCGCGACTACGATCCGCAGCAGTACTTCAATTTCCGCGCGTACCTGGATTACGGCGGCGGCCAGGTGACTGACCTGTTCACGCACTGGATCGATGTGGTCCACATGTTCATGAACCAGGACAACCCGATTGCGGCGAGCGCTGCGGGGGGCGTCTATCACTACAAAGACGGCCGGACGGCGCCGGATACGATCAACGTGTTGCTGGAATACCCGAACGACTGGACGGCGACTTTTGAAGCGACTCTGGCTCCAGGCATTAAGGGCGCGGCGATTGAGTTCTGCGGCACGGAAGGAAAGCTGTATATCACCCGCAGTGAGTTTATCTTCACGCCGGCGGAGCGGAATGCGGTGCCGGTGACGGTGAAGAGTCCGCGCGACCAGACGATTGACCATGTGGAGAACTTCCTGGACTGCTGCCGGACGCGGAAGTTACCGAATGGCGATGTGTATATCGGCCATCGGTCCGCGGCGGCGTCGCACTTGGGCAACATCGCGTATGTGCAAAAGCGGCGGCTGAATTACAATCCGGAACGGGAAGAAATTCTTCCTTTATAAATGCGGGTTCCGGCCCCTGGTTTCCGCGTGGTACCTTTGAGGCGATATGAGGCAACTCCAGCCGGTGATCTGGATGAAGGGAACTTTGCTGAGTCCCCAACATCTCCAGACGCAGGACCGATTCATTGAATCCACTCTTCGATTCCAGACCGAAGCTCTCGCCTTTGCGGCGTGGGGTTTTGAAGACGTGCGCATTGACCACGAACAGCTTTCGAACGGTAACCTGGCCGTGGCGGAAGCACGGGGGATGCTGCCCGACGGCTTGATGTTCGACATCCCGGTGGCCGATCCGCCCCCACCGCCGAAGCTACTGGCGGAGGCATTTGACCCGGACCAGAAAGAGCTCGATATTTACCTGTGCATCCCGGAGTCGCGGATTCCGGGGATGAACATCTCCCTCGCCACGAAGAAAGACGCGGCGACGCGCTACTACGCCGATGTGGCGATGTTGCGGGATGAGAATAACGGCACGGTGGAAAAGCCGGTGCAGATGGCGCGGAAGAATTTCCGCCTGCTGACGGGCAACGAAGCGCGGGAGGGGTATTCGACGATCCGTATCGCCCGTGTGAAGCGGCATGCCACCGGCACGCTCGAACTGGATCAGCGCTTTGTGCCGCCACTGCTTGATGTGGCAGGCAGCGAATATCTGATGGCGATCACGCGCCGCCTGGTGGAGATCCTGGCGGCGAAGAGCTCGATGCTGGCCGGTGGACGCCGACAGAAAAATCTCAGCCTGGCCGATTTCGGCACTGCGGATATCGCCAATTTCTGGCTGCTTTACACGATCAACTCGCACTTCCCGATTTTTCAGCATTTGCTCGAAGTGCGGCGGGGGCATCCGACTAAGCTCTACGAGACCATGCTCTCGCTGGCCGGGGCGATGACGACCTTTTCGACGACGCTACATCCGCGTGACCTGCCGAAATATGACCATGACAATCTGGCCGGGTGTTTCACCGAGCTTGATGACATGATCCGGAATCTGCTGGAGACGGTGATTCCGAGCAACTTCATTTCGCTGCCGCTGAAGCTGCTGCAGCCGTCGATTTGGGGCACGCCGCTGGCGGAAGACCGGTTCCTCAAGAATACTCGGCTGTATCTGTCGGTGACGACGGAGATGAACGAGGCCGAGATCATTACGAAGGTTCCGCATCTGATCAAGCTGTGTTCGGCCAATCACATCGAACACCTGGTGCGCCAGGCGCTGCCAGGGGTACCGCTGACGCACGTGCCTCGGCCTCCGAGCGGGGTGCCGGCGAAGCTGAATTCGCAGTACTTCAGCCTCGATCAGAGCCCTGGGGGCATGGCTTGGGAGGCCATTACCCGCTCCCGCAATCTAGCCGCTTATGTGCCGGCGGATTTCCCGCGGCCGCAGTTGGAACTGATCATTCTTTTACCGGAAGGAGCGAAGTAATCTTCGCTCCTTCCGGGCGCTGCTAAGAGCGGAGCGCGAAGAACGCCACGACCACTATGGCGATGACGAGAAGCGCCCCAAAGAGCACGATCGGCAAGAAGTTCGATTTGGGAGCCGCCATGGGCACCTGCGCCATCTGGGGCAGTTGCGGCATCTGCGGAGTCTGCACGTGCGCGTAGGGCATCTGGGGCGCCTGCACATAAGGCATCTGCGGCTGCTGCACGTGCGGCATCTGCGGAGTCTGCACGTGCACGTAGGGCATCTGGGGCACCTGCGGAGCTTGGGGCATCTGCGGCATCTGCAAATTCTGCAGGCCCGCCATACCGCCACCACCGGGGACGGGAGGAGCTGCCCCTGGGTCGCCTGCGCCCGGCGCCTTCGGTGCGGCGAACATGCGCGTGTATTCGCTCGGCCCCGCGGGTGCGCCGCCGCCGAGGCCGCCGGCGGGCGCCGGGGGAGTGGTGAAGACTTGGGTCGCACTGGCTGGCGGGGCACTCGGTCCGCCCGTAGGCGGGAAGTTCGCAGGCGGCGCCGAAGGGGACGGCGCGGCAGAGAAGGAGGGCAGGGTCGCACTCGGCGGTGGGGCGCCGAAGCCGCCGTTCGAGGGCGGGGGCGCACTGAATCCGCTCGACGCCGGAGGGCCACCCGACGAGCCGACGGTGCCGAACATCTGGGTGAATTGGCCGGGTTTACCGATCGGCTTGGCCGGTGGGAGTCCCGAACTGGTGCTGGGCAGGCCAGCGCCACCCAGTGGCGACGGATCGGGAAGTTTGGGGGCTGCCGGGGGCGCGGAGGCCGAGCTGGCCGAGAACATGCGTGTAAATTCGCCGGGGCCTTGCTGTTGCGGGGCGCCGGAACCTTTGGCGGGGCTCGCAGGGAGCGCATCCGGCGGGGGCAAGGGTGCAGACGCAGCGGCCGGCGTCGACGAGAACATTTGCGTGAAGTTGCCCGGCGCGGATGGGGCTGGTGGCGGAGGCGTCGCCGCCGCGGGCGGAGTGGGCGGAGTGGCCGGTGCGGGCGCCGAAGGAGCCTCCGGCGGTGCGGACGGCGTCGAGAACATCCGCGTGAATTCTCCAGGGGGGGCGGCCGGGGCGCTGGACATGGACGTTCCCGGTTTGTCGCGGGACGGCACCTGGAACAGCTTCATGAAATCATCGTCGCGGCTGCCGGCACCCGCGGGGGGCTTGGCTGAACCGGCTTGTTCCGCCATGATGGCATTCGGATTGAACATCCGGGTGAACTCGCCGGCGGCGGGAGCGGCTGGTGTCACTTCCGAAGCCGAGGCGGTTACGCCGGCCGGGGCCCGGAAAGGAGGCAGGGTTTCGCCGCGTTCCAGAGCGCCGGGAGGAATCGGTGCGCGGAACGGCGGCAGGGTTTCGCCGCGTTCGAGGGCGCCAGCAAGCCCAGGCGCCTTGAAAGGCGGCAAGGTTTCTCCGCGTTCGAGGGCGCCAGCGAACCCAGGCGCCTTGAAAGGCGGAAGCGTTTCGCCGCGTTCGAGGGCGCCAGCCAAGCCAGGCGCCTTGAAGGGCGGCAAGGTTTCTCCGCGTTCGAGCGCACCGGCGGATATGGGCGCCTTGAAAGGGGGAAGGGTTTCGCCCCGCTTGAGCGCCTCGGCCTGCGCGGTGGTGGGTACGACGGGCGGCACCGGCCTGGGTGCGGGAGCAGGGGCGGCCGTCGGGAACATCGCCGTGAAGGAATTCGCGGCAGGTGGCGGCGTCGCGAGCGGGGGGGCGGGTTCGGCCGGCTTGACTGCAGGCGCCGGCGGGGCCGGGGCCGGGGCGGGCGGAGCCATCGCAAACATTCCGGTAAACGATGTGGGCTCGGTGGGTGCGGCCGCTGGAGGTGCTGGTGCGGCGGAGACCGGTTTCACCTCAGGAGCGGAAGGTGCCGGGGCCGGGGTGGGCGGAGCCGTCGCAAACATTCCGGTGAACGATGTGGGCTCGGCTGGTGCGGCCGCTGGAGGTGCTGGTGCGGCGACCGGTTTCACCCCAGGAGCGGGAGGTGCCGGAGCCGGTGGAGCGGTCGCGAACATCGCGGTAAAGGAGGACGGTTCGGACGGGGCGGCAGGCGGCGGCGCTGCTGGGGCCGGTTTCGCTTCGGGGGCTGGCGGCGCGGTGGCGAACATGGAGGTGAAGGAAGGGGGTTCGGCCGGGGCGGCCGGCGGTTGCGCGGGGGCGGGAGCCTCCGTCGGGGCCGGCTGCGGCGCGGGAGTCGCCGTGGCGAACATGGAAGTGAATGAAGGCGCTTCGGTGGCAGGCTCCGGCCCCGGCGCGGGAGGCGGAGCCGCCGTGGCGAACATCGCAGTGAACGAGGGCTCGGCAACGGGTGCTGGAGAAGCAGGAGCCGACGGTGCGGGAGGCGTCATCTTTGGCATCTCCTCGGTCTGCATATCCTTTTTCGGGACGGGCAACGATTCGACCCAAGCCCGCAATGATTTGCGGTCCGGCAGCAGTTCGGCGACTACATATGGACTGCCTTCGACTTCTCCCCGCTCGACGATCAGCCGGGCGGCGTCGGGACTGAGCTGGTCTAGCTTGGCCAGAATCGCTTCGTTCTCCGGTGTTCGGCCGGCGACGAAGAGGTGGGCCTCGAGCGCCCTGCCCGTCGCGACTTCCCGGGCTACAAAGGTCTTAATGCCGTCATCACGGAGCGGGGCCAGCAATTCGTATTTGTCGTAGAAGCTCATCAGCCAATTCGCCTTTCTGGTGAGTCAAGCTTACCATGCAGCGCGGAAATCCGAGACTGGTTCCATCACCGAGTTTCCCTATGGAATTTCCTGATTATTTTGTGCGGCCCGCGCGGATTTCTCTCCGGCATTCCGCGTAACATAAGGGGTAACGATGAACAGCGGCTATGGTAGAGTGAATGCTGCCAGAAATGGCAAGGTTCCGGAATGAAACAGCTTTCCCGCGTTGTCTGGTCGGAGGGAATGTATCTCGGGCCGCACCATTTCCAGGTGCAGGGCCGGTACTTCGAAGACTCCATTCGCTTTGTCACCTCGTCGCTTTGGTTTGAAGCATGGGGCCTCATCGGTTGCGAACTCGATTCTGAAGCGCTCCTGAACGGAACGTTAGCGCTGCTGCATGCTCGCGGCGTCTTTCCGGACGGTTTGGCCTTTCACATGCCTGACCATGACGCCCTCCCCGCCCAGCGCTCGTTTGCCGACGTGTTCCCGGTGACCCGGGATACCGTCACCGTCCTGCTGACCGTGCCGCCCATGAAGCCCAATGGGCTGAACTGCATGCCGAGCGAGGAGAACCCAGGGGCCAACGTCCGCTTCACCTCGCAACCGGTCTCGCTATTCGATGAAACCACCGGCCGCGACGAGAAGTCTGTCCGGTTGGGCCGTAAAAATGTCCGCCTGGTGCTCGATACCGAGCCCTTTGACCCCAAACAGTCCATCGCCATTGCCCGGGTACAGCGCGACGGCACCGGTGGCTTCATTTTCGACTCCACGTTTATCCCGCCGTGCATTCAACTCGGAGCCAGTGAGCGGCTCCTTTCTTTATTGGACCGGCTGATCGAAATTCTGGAAGAAAAGAGTTCCACCTTGAGCCGGGGGAAGACCGCCGGCGCCAGCTTGTGGTCGGAGTATTCGACCAGCGAGATCGCCACGTTCTGGATGCTGCACAGCGTCAATGCGGCCGTCCCGGAACTGCGTCACATTCTCCGCGTGAAAAAGGGCCACCCGGAGGAACTGTATACAACGATGGCCCGGTTGGGCGGCGCATTGTGTACTTTCGCGCTCGAATCGCACCCGCGCGACGTACCTTTATACGACCACCGCAATCTTGACAAAACTTTTGAAGCGCTTGACCTCCACATTCGCACTCATCTGGAGACGATCGTGCCAACCCGCTATGTCGAAATCCAACTCGAGAAGACCGCTGACTACTTTTATAGTGGCGCGGTGACCGATACGCGCGCGCTCAACAAATCCCGCTGGATTCTCGCCATCCGCTGCAATGTTGGCGAGGCCGAAGTGATCCGGCGCACGCCGATGCTGGCGAAGCTCAGCTCCTACGACTGGGTTCCCAAGCTGGTCGAGCGCGCCATGGGCGGCATGGCCCTGACCCATTTGCCGGTTCCGCCGTCCGCCATCCGCAGCCGCGTCGACGCCCAATACTTTTCCGTCACTTGTGCCGATCCTCACTGGAGCCAGATCAACCGGACCCGGGAGGTTGGTCTCTATATCCCGGGCGATTTGCCCGACCCCAAGCTCGAGCTGTTTGCGTTGTTGGACTCGTAACCCACAGATCCTGAGGACCTGATGAACCCTACTGCCACTCCAGCCCCGCCCGCCGCCTACGGCACGGAACGTCGCGCTGAGAACCTCGCCTTTGTATTCCAGGAAGTATTCACCGTCGCCGAACGGCTCCGCTCCAACCGCCAACCGGTAACCGATCCCAATGTGTTCCGGCAGCAGGTCCGGGAAGCGATCAAGGGCGCCGACGCTGAAGCCCGCAAGCGCGGCTACGATCAACAGGAAATTCAGCTCGCAATCTTCGCGGTGATCGCGTTTCTCGATGAATCGATTCTGAATCTCCGCAGCCCGGTGTTTGCGGACTGGCCCCGGCAGCCGCTGCAGGAGGAGTACTTCGGCCATCACGTGGCGGGCGAGGTCTTCTTCCAGCACCTGAATAATCTGATCCGGATGAACGATTCGCAGTCGCTGGCCGACCTGCTTGAAATGTTCCAACTCTGCATGCTGCTCGGATTCGCCGGCCGCTACTCCATCGGGAACCGCGCCGAGATCACACCGATCGTCAATGCCGTCGGCGAAAAGATTCATCGCATTCGCCGTTCGTCAGCTCTGCTTTCTCCCGAATGGCAACCGCCACCTTCTACGAACGCTCCGCCCGCGACTCATGACCCCTGGGTGAAACGAATTCTCTATGCGGCCGTCGGCTGCGTCGCCTTTGCCGTCATCGGTTACGGTGTTTACTATTTCCTGCTGGATGGCGGCATTACTACGCTGCAGCAACTGGCGTTAGGACGCTAACGGAGCCTCGCGATGTCCCCACTTGTCATTGCCCTAATCGGACTTATCCTTTGGATCGGACTCTCGGTCGGCGTCGGTTTTCTGATGGCCTTAAAGGGTTCAACGCTCTACATCTTCATCGGTCTGCTCAGTATCGTGGGCATTATCGGGGCCGGCTTCTTCGTCTGGTGGAAGAACAAGCAGGACGCCAACAGTGGCGCCAAGCCAAGCGGCGACCCGGAGATCGATGGCCTCGTTAAGGAAGTGGAAGCCAAGCTAGCGGCGGCTAAGGCCGTGGCTGGCGCAAAGATTGGCAACCTGCCGCTGTTCTTCGTCATGGGCGAACCCGGCAGCGTGAAAACGACTTCGATGCTCCATTCGGCCCTGGAGCCGGAGCTGGTTTGCGGCCAGGTTTATCAGGACACGAACGTGGTGCCGACGCGGTTGGCGAACGTGTTCCTTGCCAAAAATACGCTTTTCCTGGACACGGGCGGACCCCTGATGGGCAACGCCGACCGCTGGCAGCGGCTCGTACGCCGCATGGCGCCGGGCGCGTTGAAAAGTGTGATGGGTGGCGCGGCGCAGGCCCCGCGCGCGGTGGTGGTTTGCTTTGACGTCGAGCGCTTCCTGGCTCCCGGCGGAGGAGAGGCGATTACGGCTTCGGCGCGGAATCTGAACGCTCGGTTGGGCGATATCGCCCAGACGCTGGGCATCAATTTCCCGGTCTACGTCCTGTTCACGCGGATGGACCGGATGCCGTTCTTCCATGACTTCGTTCGTAACTTCACCAACGAAGAAGCCTTCCAGGTGTTCGGCGCCACCGCGCCGCTGACGGCCGGGGCAACACAGGGCATTTATGCCGAAGAGGCCACCCGCCGCATCAGCGAACTCTTCCAGAACTTGTGCCACTCGCTGAGCGATAAGCGGCTGACCTATCTGCCGCGAGAGACCGATCCGGAGAAATTGCCGGGCGCTTATGAATTCGCCCGCGAGTTCCGGAAGTTGCGGGCGCCGATCGTCCAGTTCCTGGTGGATCTGTGCCGACCCAGCCAACTGCGGACGTCGCCGTTCCTGCGTGGGTTTTACTTCTCCGGCGTGCGGCCGGTGGTGGTGGATGACAGTGGTTCGCTGCGGTCGGCGCGCGAGCAGCACCAGCCAGCACTGGACGCCGGCGGTAGTGCGACCAAGGTCTTCAAGCTCGGACCGGGCGGTTTGATGGCGCAGGGAGTGCAGGGTACGCCCCAAGTCGGCGCCACCCGTAAAGTACCGCAATGGACCTTCCTCGGGCGCCTGTTCAACGACGTTCTCCTCGGCGACAAAGACGCACTGATGGCGTCGAGCGCTTCCACAAAGACAAGCATGGCCCAACGGGTTCTGTTAGCGACGGCAGCGGCCATCGGCCTGGTGGTTCTGACTGGATTTTCGGTCTCGTACTTCGGGAACCGGAGTCTCGAGAACGACGCCATCGAAGCGGCCAAGGGGATGGCAAGTGTCAACGCCGCCGATCCGGCTGCTCTGCCCGAAGTCTCGGCGCTCGAAAAGCTGGAAACGCTTCGCGGCACCCTGCAAACTCTGGACGGCTACCGGGTTAATGGCGCCCCGTATCGCTTGCGCTGGGGACTGTACTCCGGCGACGCCGCCTATCCGGAAGTGAAAAAGATCTGGTGCCAGAAGTTCAATCAGCAACTGCTCGGCCCGACCGTTATGAATCTGCAGAACCAGATGAAACGGCTGCCAGCCACGCCGAATGCCGGCGACGACTATTCGGCCAATCTCTCGAATCTGCGGACGTACCTGACCGTAACGGCGTATCCCGATAAGGCGGTGCCTGAGGTAACGAGCCCCGCTTTGCTCGCCGCTTGGTCGGCCGGTAAGATCGTCGATGAGCCGCGGCAGGATCTGGCGCGGAAGCAGTTCGAGTTCTACAGCGACTTCCTCAAAACCGGCGGCTGCCCGATGCCTTTCGATGCGGATGCCGTCAGCAACTCCCGCCGCTACTTGTCCGGCTTCTCCGGCGTGAACAGCATCTATGCCTCCATGCTGGCCGCCGCGAGCAAGGCGAACAAGCCGGTGAACTTCAATCGCGATATTAAGGACACGGCTGACTTCGTCGTGAACAACAAGGACGTGCAGGGCGCATTTACGCGCCCCGGTTTCGCCTCGATGTCCGGCTTCATCAAGAATCCGAAACCGTTCTTTGGCGGCGAAACCTGGATTCTCTGCGGCGATCCCGCAGTGAGCAAGGATACGGCGAGGACCACATGCGACTCCCGTCAGAATTACGATCTTGCCCAACTCGGCAAGGATTTGACGGACCTTTATAGCGCCGACTATGTTCGCGCTTGGCAGGCCTACATCAAGAACTCCAGTGTCGTGAAATTCAAAGATTTGGAGGATGCCGCGGCTAAGCTCGAAGCGCTGTCGAACAACACAACACCGCTGATGGCCCTCTTCTGGCTGGCCACGCAGCATACGTCCGTCGACAACGACAGGATCAAGACCGCTTTCCAACCGATTCAGGAGGTGGTGCCCCCGCCCGCCACCCTCGTGAAGTACATCTATGAAGATAAGAACGGCACCTATATCGACGCCCTAACTAAGCTGCAGAAAGGCGTCGCCGATGCCGCCGCGGCGAAGGCCGATGTGAACGTCGCCAACCAGACGGTGACGATGGCCAGCGACGCGCGGATGACCGTCAAGGGTGTCTCGCGGCGGTTCAATCCGGATCCCAGTGCGCAGGTCGATCAGATCTCCGCCAAGCTTCTTGAAGATCCCATCACGCAGGTGGAACGGATGTTGAAGGGCGTAGGCGCCGACGAACTCAACGCTAAGGGCGCCGGCATGTGCCGGGGATTCAATGCCCTGGCGAGCAAGTTCCCGTTCAACCCGACCTCCAAGGTAGACGCCACGATCGACGATGTGAATCGCGTGTTCCGCCCGGCCGATGGATTGTTGCCCGCCTTCTATAAGGAGAGCCTGCAAAAGTACCTGAAGAAGGAAGGCGACGAATACAAACCAACCGGTGAACCTGGCCCGATTCAGATGAACCCCGCGTTCGTCCGCTTCTTCGGCGAGGCCATGCGATTCGGCGACATGATGTACCCGAACAACGCTTCGGCGCCTTCGCTGAAGTACACGCTCACGCCCGTTAAGACCGACGTGGTGCAGGGCTTCAATCTCTCTATTGATGGCCAGAAGGCTTCCCTCGGTGCTAGTGGCGGAGGCAAGCAATTCACTTGGCCCGGCGCGGGAGAGGCCAAGATTGGCGTGAAAGTAAGCGGCGGCACGGAGTTCTCAGCCGCCGAAGAGCGCGGTCTCTGGGCCGTGTTCCACTTCTTCGCCAATGCCGATAATCAGACCCCGTCCGGCACCAACTATATTATTGAATGGTTTCTCCGCTCGGGCAGGAACAACGAAACGATGAAAATTGAGGGTAAGGAAGTCCGCTATAAGTTCCAGGTGGACGTTCCGATCTTCTCGAAACAATTCTTTAACCAACTTCGCTGCGTGTCCAATCCGGCGAAATAGTACCATGAGCAGGTAGTACTCCAATCCAATGCAACTTCCCTCCCGCATCGGCAAGTACGAGCTTCAGGAGTTTCTCGGCGGTGGTATGTCCCATGTGTACCGCGCGCAGGATACTGTCCTGGGTAGAACCGTGGCGGTCAAAATTCTGACCGAGCAGGGCTCTGCGGACGCGGAAGCGAAGGCCCGCTTTCTGCAAGAGGCGCGTCTGGCGTCCGGGATCGCGCACGAAAACATCATCAGCGTGCATGACTTCGGAGAGGAACAGGGGAAGCCTTTCATTGTCATGGAGTTCTTGCGGGGCGAAAGCCTGCGCGAGTCGCTTCGTAGCGGTCGCGCCGGGGATGCTCGCAATCGGCTTATGCTGGCGGTGCAAATCGCCAAGGCTATCGACTACATCCATCTCAAGAAAATCATCCACCGGGACATCAAGCCCGAAAACCTGCAGGTGGATCAGACCGGCCGAATCAAGTTGATGGACTTCGGCATCGCCAAGTCCGAAGGCATGCAGTTAACGCGCGCGGGATTCACCCTGGGCACGCCATACTACATGGCCCCGGAGCAGGTGCTGGGTCAACAGGTGACGTCGGCTGTCGATGTATACGCTTTCGGCATCCTGCTATTCGAGATGCTCACCGGACTGAAGCCCATCAACGGTGAGACGATTGAGAAGATCTTTAATCAGATTCTCTACGAGCCGCTGAATATGGATCCGCTCCGCCAATCGGGCTTAGGCGAGCCGATTATTCAGATCATCGGGCGTTGCACGGCCAAGAGTCCGCAGGACCGGTACCCCAAACTCTGGGACGCGGCAGTGGATATCGAACGCTTCCTCGGCCTGAATCCTACCGCCCAGCGGCCCTCCACCGGGACGATATCGATGCCGGCCGCGCCCAGCATGCCGCCCGTGCCGACTCTGTCGCAATCGTCGGCATCGATGTCGAGCTCGCGGCCCACGCAGCAGGCGGCTCCGTATCAGCCGTCGGCCTCCTATACCGCTCCCGCGCCGGTGCCGGTCTCGCGGCCCTCGGCTCCTGTTGTCGACCAGAGCTTACCCGCTTTTGTTCGCGCGTTGCCTGGCCCGTTGCAGAGCCAAACCGGCCTAATGATTCTGGTAGCCCTGGGAGTACTGCTCATCATGGTTGTTCTCTATTTCGTAATCTCGCTGGTTGCGTAAACTATCTGTATGCAACTTCCGGTGCGGTTCGCCAGATACGAGCTGCAAGAGTTCTTGGGCGGGGGTATGTCGCATGTCTACCGGGCGGTAGATACGGTGATGGGTCGCGCCGTTGCCGTTAAGATTCTGACCGAACAGGGTATACGCGACGAAGAGGCCAAGCAGCGGTTTTTGCACGAAGCCCGGATGTCCGCGTCTATCCAGCACGACAACATCGTCACCGTTCACGACTACGGCGAAGAGCAGGGCTATCCGTTTATCGTGCTTGAGTTTCTCCACGGGGAGGACTTGCGGGAAGCCATTCGCAAGGGCCATGCCGGCGACACTGCAAATAAGGTCCGGATCGCGCTCGAAGTGGCGCAGGCGTTGGCGTTTGTCCATCAGCGCGGCATTATCCATCGCGACATCAAGCCCGAGAACATCTATATCGAACAGAGCGGTCGCGCCAAGTTGATGGACTTTGGCATTGCCAAGGCCGAGGGCTTCAATCTCACCAAGACCGGGAACTCCATGGGCACCCCGTTCTATATGGCTCCCGAGCAGGTGATGGGGACCAACATCACTGCGTTGGCTGACATCTACTCCTATGGCATGGTGTTGTATGAGTTGTTCACTGGGGTGAAGCCCGTCAATGGCGATACTCTGCAGCGCCTGTTCTACATCATTCTGCACGAGAGTCCAGACCCTCAGCTCTTGATCGCGGCCGGGGCGCCGCGGCCCGTGATCGATTTGATTCAGCGTTGCGTTGCCAAGAAGCCGGAAGAGCGGCTGCAAAGCTTCGGCGCGATTGTTGAGGTGCTGAAAGGAGTTCTTGCCGGGGCGTATCATGCTCCGGCGCCGGTGGCCGCCCCGCGGCCGGCTGCCACTGCGAGCGGATCGGGCGTCGGCGGTTTGAAGGTCGGCCTGATCGCTGGGGCGATTGGTTTGGTATTGATCCTGGGTGGCGGCGGCCTCTGGTACGCGCTCCGTGCCAAGCCGGCGGTCGAGACGCCTCCCACAACCAAGAACGAGATGCCCGTTCGCGGCGGCGTCGTGGTTCCTGTGGCGGCGGGTGATTTTCAATTCGGGTCAAACAAAGTCAAGATGACCTTGGCTGAATTTTCGATTGACCGGACGGAAATTTCGAATCGTGCTTATGCTGAGTTCGCTCAGGCCACCGGCGCCCCCGTTCCCGACGGAGCGCCGGAACTTCCGGTGGTGAATGTCACCTTCGATCAGGCGAAATCGTTCTGCGCGTGGGCGGGGAAGCAACTGCCCAATGAGTTGCAATGGGAGAAGGCGGCGCGCGGTTCCGATGGCCGCAGCTATCCGTGGGGCAGCGAAATGAAAGCTGAACTGGCCGCGGTGAAGGAGAATCCGCTAGTGACCAACGGTCCCCTTCCCGTCGGATCGCTGACCGCGGGCCAAAGTCCCTCGGCGGCTTTGAATATGGCTGGCAACGTTTGGGAGTGGGTGGAAAAGCCGCATACGCCCAGCGCTCTCGCTGTCGAAAATCGGCAGAACGCGTTGAAGCCGCCGGCCACCGCCACCGAACCTTGGCATTACGTCAAAGGCGGTTCGTTCGATTACGGCATCGCCGAGGCGCTGTCGTTTGAATTCGTCAGCCTGCCCGCCCGCTTCGCCGGTCCCAATATTGGCTTCCGCTGCGCCTTGCTCCCGAAATAATGCAGCTGGCCGTGGCAACCCTTTACACTGAATAAATGGGTAATATTCTGCAGTCCCTACCGCTCGGCGAGAAGGTGGGCATCGCTTTCTCCGGCGGCTTGGACACAAGCGCGGCGATCTATTGGATGCGGCAAAAAGGCGCCGTTCCGTACTGTTATACGGCCAACCTAGGCCAGCCGGATGAGCCGGACTACGACGAGATCCCCAAGCGAGCCATGGAGTGTGGCGCGGAACAGGCCCGTCTCATTGATTGCCGTCCGCAACTGGTGCGCGAAGGTTTGGCCGCCCTGCAGTGCGGCGCGTTTCACATCACCACCGCCGGGGTTGCGTACTTCAACACGACGCCAATCGGCCGTGCGGTCACCGGCACCATGCTCGTCGGCGCGATGAAAGAAGACGCGGTCAACATCTGGGGAGACGGCAGCACCTACAAGGGCAACGACATCGAGCGCTTCTACCGCTATGGCTTGATGGTCAATCCCAAGTTGAAGATATACAAGCCTTGGCTCGACCAGACCTTCATCGACGAACTCGGCGGCCGCAAAGAGATGTCCGAGCTGCTCGAAAAAGCCGGCCTCGGCTACAAGATGTCGAAGGAGAAGGCCTACTCCACGGACTCGAACATCTGGGGCGCGACTCACGAAGCGAAGGATCTCGAGTTCCTCAACGCGGGCATCAAGATTGTCGAACCCATCATGGGCGTCGCGTTCTGGAAGGACGATGTGAGCGTGAAGGCGGAGACCGTCACCGTCGAATTTAACGAGGGCCTCCCGGTCGCCCTCAATGGCAAGCACTACGAAGATCAGGTGGAACTCGTGATGGAGGCCAACCGCATCGGCGGCCGCCACGGGCTCGGCATGAGCGACCAGATAGAGAACCGGATCATCGAAGCCAAGAGCCGCGGCATCTACGAAGCGCCCGCCATGGCCCTGTTCTTTATTGCCTATGAACGGCTGCTCTCCGGCATCCACAACGAAGGCACGCTCGAGCAGTATCACACCATGGGCCGCCGGCTCGGCCGGCTGCTGTACGAAGGCCGCTGGTTTGATCCGCAGGCGATGATGCTTCGCGAGACCTTGCAGCGTTGGGTCGCCAAGGCCGCCACGGGTGAAGTGTCCCTTGAACTCCGCCGCGGCAACGACTACAGTATCCTCGATACCAAGAGCCCCAATCTCACCTACAAGCCGGAACGCCTCACGATGGAAAGCGGCAAGGGCGAGTTTACTCCGCTCGACCGTATCGGCCAACTGACCATGCGCAACCTCGACATCACCGACAGCCGCGACAAGCTGTTCGTCTACGCGCATGCGGGCCTGA
>JBBQRA010000137.1:0-15961 GCA_038215275.1 Bryobacterales bacterium
CCTAACGAACCCGTCACCAGGAAACACCCCTGCCACCCGAACCCCGCCACCATGTAAGCAAACACCGGCGGACCCACCATCGACGCCACGTTGGTCCCCGCATTGAAAATCCCGGTCGCGAACGCCCGGTCCTTCTTCGGAAACCATTCCGCCACGCCCCGAATCGCCGCCGGGAAGTTTCCCGCTTCGCCCAGTCCCAACATCGCCCGCCAGAATCCGAGTTCCAGCGGCGTCTTCGCCAAGCCATGCAAGACCGCCGCCACCGACCACCACAACACGGCCACCGCATACCCGATCCGTGTCCCATACCGCTCGACAAACTTCCCCATGATCAGGAAACCGATCATGTAGGTCATCTCAAACGCTAGCGTCAACCTTCCGTAAGTCGGATCGTCGATCAGCATGTCCTTTCGAATCTCGGGCACCAAAATCCCGAAGGCAATCCGATCCAGGTAGTTGATCGTCGTCGCCAGAAACAACAGACTGAGGATCCACCAGCGGACCCGGGTTGGAGGCATCAGGCAATCATACAATTATCTGGAGCGTCTAACGCTCAGCGGCCCGGGCCAATCGATCTCGAATCCCGTCCCACTCTCCACCCGCCGGCACCGACTCCACTACAATCTCCCCCAACCCCGCTGAATCCAGCAAATGCAGCGCTTCATACAGCCCGGCCGCGTACCCCTCCGCCTCCGCCGGCAGCCGCACCGCCATCTCCGCCTCCCCTTCCACCGAGTGCCACAAATAACCCGATTCCGGTCCCGGCGCGCCCAACCGCAACGGCGTCCGTGGCGCATAGTGCCGCGCATGCATACCCGGCGCCGCATGCGCCATGCCCGCTGCCGCCTCGCCCGCCAACTCCACCCGCCCAATCACCTCCTCGATCATCGTCCGCGACACCATTCCCGGCCGCAGCAGCACCGCCCGACAGCCCACCAGCGACAGCACCGTCGACTCTATTCCCACTGCGCAACTCCCCCCATCCACCACCAAATCCACCGCGTCGCCCAACCCCTCCCGCACATGCTCCGCCGTCGTCGGCGAAAGCCCCATAAACGGATTCGCGCTCGGCGCCGCCACGGGCACCCCCGCCCGGCGGATCAACTCCAGCGCCACCGGATGCGCCGGCTGCCTGACCCCCACCGTTCCCAATCCTGCCGTAACCCCGTCCGGCACCGCGTCACGCTTCGTCAGCACCAGCGTCAACGGCCCCGGCCAAAACCGCTCCGCCAGCCGCTGCGCCGCCTCCGGCCACTCCGCCACCACCGTCCGGGCCATTTCGACATCAGCCACGTGCACAATCAACGGCGAAGTCGAAGGCCGCCCCTTGGCCTCATAAATCCGCGCCACCGCCACCGGGTCCAGCGCGTTCGCCCCCAACCCGTAGACCGTCTCGGTCGGAAAGGCCACCAGCCCCCCCGACCGCAACAGGGCCGCGGCCCTTTCCAGATCAATCGTCGGCGTCATCGTCGGACCCAGCCGTCTTGCCGGTTCGCTTCCATACCAGGAACGCGTGAATCAGCTCTCCAATATCTCCATCCAGCACCCGATCCACGTCTCCAATAGACTTCTTCGTCCGATGGTCCTTGATCATTCGGTACGGCGCCATCACGTAGCTGCGAATCTGACTCCCGAAGTTGATCTCCATCTTCGTGTCTTCCAGCTTCCGCTCTTCCACGCGCCGCTTCGCCAATTCATGCTCGTACAGCCGCGCCTTCATCTGCTTCAGCGCGCTAGCCCGGTTCTTATGTTGGCTCCGTTCGTTCTGGCATTGCACCACGATGCCGGTCGCCAAATGCGTCATCCGCACCGCCGATTCCGTCCGGTTGACGTGCTGACCCCCGGCGCCGCTCGCCCGAAACACGTCGATCTTCAAATCGTCCGGCTCCACCTCAATATTGATATCGTCATCAACCAGCGGAATAACAAAAACGCTCGCGAACGAAGTATGCCGCCGCGCCGCCGAATCAAAGGGCGAGATCCGCACCAACCGATGAACGCCAATCTCGCTCTGCAGCAAGCCATAGACGTTCTCACCTTCAATTTCCACAGTCGCCGACTTGATTCCGGCGCCTTCGCCCTCCAGCCGATCCGTCACTTCGCACTTGAAGCTATTCCGTTCCGCCCACCGCAAGAACATGCGGAGCAGCATCTCGGCCCAGTCCTGGCTTTCGGTGCCGCCCGCGCCCGGATGGACGGTCAGAATCGCGCTGCGGCCGTCGTTTTCTCCATTCAACAGCATGCCGGTCTCGAGAATCCCGAGCCGCGCCGTCAGTTTCTTCAATCCCTGTTCGATTTCGCCGGCCACCGATTCGCCCTCGCGGCCCAGCTCGAACAAAGTCTCGATCTCATCGGTCATACCCAGGACTTCGACGTCCTCGGCTACTGCTTTCTCCAGCCGCTTCCGGTCCTGCATAACTTTCTGGCTCGTCTCCTGGGAATTCCAGAAGCCGGGGGCGGAAATCTGCTCTTCCGTCGATTCCAGTTGCTTTCGTTTGGCAGGAGCGTCAAAGATAGCTCCGCACAGCGAGGGCTTGCTGGCGGAGCGGGTTATACTCCCGTTCTAATTCTTCTAAAGTCATCAGAGATCATTTTAGCCGTTCTCGCAGCCCCGACTCCAGACCCGGATTCTTCATCCCCGCCTTCTTGGCCTCTTCAATCGCTTTCTCGGCCGGCAATCCCTTCTTCTGGGCCTGATACAGACCCCAAACATAGCCCACCCGGTTCGACGACGCACAATGCAAAACCACCCGCTCACTCGGCTTGGCGTCCGCCAGCAGCTTCATCACCGCGGAAAGCTCCTCGTCCTTCGGCGGCGTCGAGCCAAACGGGACATTCACGTACCTCATCCCCGCCTTCTCGACAATTGCCTTCTCATCCAGCCCCAACTTCTGCATCTCCTCCGGAGTCCGCAGGTTCACCACCACCTTCACGCCCTCTTTCGCGTAACCCGCCAACTGCTCCGCCGTCGGCTGAGCCGAGAAAATCACATCCTGGGCGCAGCCCAATCCAAGCGTTGCAAAGAAGAGAGCAATAGTCCGCATACGCAGATTCTGTCATAAGCCGCACGGCCCCGCTACACTAGGACCATGATCCGTCCGCTTCTCGCCCTCACCCTGCTCACCGCCTCCACCCTCACCGGCAAACCCAAAGACGTCACCTTCCACAAAGACGTCCTCCCCGTCCTCCAGACCAAGTGCCAAGGCTGCCACCGCCCCGGCGAAGCCGCCCCCATGGCCTTCCTCACCTACCAGCAGACCCGCCCCTTCGCGAAAGCCATCCGCGAGGCGGTCGCCACCAAGCGCATGCCCCCCTGGTTCGCTGACCCCCACATCGGCAAGTTCACCAACGATTGGTCTCTCTCCCCCGCCGAAATCCAAACCCTCTCCGCCTGGGCAGAAACCGGCGCCCTTGAAGGCAATTCGAAAGACGCCAAACCGAATCCCACCTTCGCCACCGGTTGGCGCATCCCCCAGCCGGACCTCGTCATCCAACTTCCCGAACCCTACCAGGTCCCCGCCGCCGGCACCATTGACTACGTCTATACCATCGTCCCCACCGGCCTCACCGAAGACCGTTGGATCCAGTTCGCCGAGCCCCGCCCCGGCAACCGAGCACTCGTTCATCACGTCATCGCCTTCATCCGCGAACCCGGCTCGGCCTGGTTCGCCGAATACCCCGTCAACAAATCGTTCATCCCCAACAAGACAACCAAAGGCGGTCCCTCCGGCTACATCACTGGCTACGCCCCCGGCAGCATGCCGTATACCCTCCGCCCCGGCCAGGCCGCCCTCCTCAAGGCCGGCTCCGACATCGTCTTCCAGATGCACTATACGGCGAACGGAACCCCCGGAACGGACCAATCTAAGATCGGGCTCGTCTTCGCGAAAGAACGGCCCATCCAGGCCGTCCATACCCTCTGGCTGCAAAACTCCAAGTTCGTCATCCCCCCCGGCGTCGACAACTATCCCGTCGCCACCGCCGTCACACTAGCCACGGAAGTCGAACTCCTCGACTCCACCCCCCACATGCACGTCCGCGGCACTGCCGCCACTCTCAAGGCTGTTTACCCGACGGGCGAAGAAGAGAAACTCCTCTCCGCCCGCTACGATTTCAACTGGCAGCTTAGTTATCAGTACGCCCCTGGTAAAATCGTCCCCAAAGGCACGCGCCTCGAAGCCGTCAGCTTCTACGACAATTCCTCCAACAACAAGCACAACCCGGACCCCAAAGCCGAGGTCCGCTGGGGCGACCAGAGCTGGGAAGAGATGATGCTCAATTTCGTGCGCGTTGCCGTCGACGTCAACGTCAAGCCCGGCAGTCTGCTGCAACGCCCCGCTCCCAAGCCAGCAGCCGAATAATCGATAATCATAAGATGTCTTCCGAGGGTTCCCCCGAGGCCGCCCGGCCATCCAACTTCATTCGCGACATCATCATTCAGGATATTGAAAACGGCAAGCACGGCGGTCGTGTCCACACCCGTTTCCCTCCGGAACCGAATGGCTACCTCCACATCGGCCACGCCAAATCCATCTGCCTGAACTTCGGCCTCGCCCGCGAGTTCAACGGCAAATGCAACCTGCGCTTCGACGACACCAACCCCGCCAAGGAAGAAACCGAGTACGTCGATTCCATCATGGAAGACGTCCGCTGGATGGGTTTCGAATGGGATGCCCTCTTCTACGCCTCCGACTACTTCGACCAGCTCTACGATTGGGCCGTTCAGCTCGTCAAAGACGGCAAAGCCTACGTCTGCGATCTCACCTCGGAGCAGGTCCGCGCCACCCGCGGCACCACCACCGAACCCGGCACCCCCAGTCCGTACCGCGACCGGTCCGTCGAAGAGAACCTCGACCTTTTTGGGCGCATGCGCGCCGGCGAGTTCCCCGACGGCAGCCGCACCCTCCGCACCAAAATCGACATGGCCTCGCCCAACTTCAACATGCGCGACCCGGTCATGTACCGCATCCTCCACGCCGAACATCATCGCACCGGCGACAAGTGGTGCCTCTACCCGATGTACGACTACACCCACGGCGAGAGCGACTCCATCGAAGGCATCACGCACTCCATCTGCACCCTCGAGTTTGAGGACCACCGCCCCCTTTACGATTGGTACGTCGAAAACCTCGGCATCCATCATCCGCAGCAGATCGAGTTCGACCGTCTCAACTTAACCAACACCCTCCTCAGCAAGCGCAAACTCCTACTTCTCGTCCAGAAGGGTTACGTCACCAGCTGGGATGATCCCCGCATGCCGACCCTTTCGGGCATGCGCCGCCGCGGCTATACGCCCGAAGCCATCCGCACCTTCTGCGCCAACATCGGTGTCTCGAAAACTAACGGCGTCATCGAATTCGGCCTGCTCGAACACTTCCTCCGCGAGGATCTCAACAAGCGCGCCTTCCGCGCCATGGCGGTCCTCGACCCGCTCAAGGTCGTCATCACCAACTACCCCAACGATCTCGTCGAAGACCTCGAAGCGGTCAACAACCCGGAGGACGAATCCGCCGGCCTCCGCACCGTCGCTTTCTCGAAGGTCCTCTACATCGAGAAGGACGACTTCCGCGAGGTCCCACCCAAGAAGTACTACCGCCTTTCGCCCGGCACCGAAGTCCGCCTCCGGTACGCCTACTTCATTAAGTGTACGGACGTTATCAAGAACGAAGCCGGCGAAGTTGTCGAGGTCCACTGCACCTACGATCCCGCCTCCCGCGGCGGCAATTCCCCCGACGGCCGGAAGGTGAAGTCCACCATCCACTGGGTCTCCGCCGCCCATGCCGTCGATTGCGAAGCGCGCCTCTACGATCAACTCATGCTCGAAACCACGGGCGAAGAGTCCGCCGATTCGGACTTCACCTCGCAGCTCAACCCCGAATCGCTGGTCATCCCGCCGCATGCCAAGGTGGAGCCCAGCGCCGCCGCCGCGGCGCCCGGAACGAAGTATCAGTTCGAGCGCGTCGGCTACTTCTGCGTAGACAAGGATTCCACCCCGCAGCGTCCCGTCTTCAACCGAACCGTCAAACTGCGAGACTCCTGGGCCAAAATCGACAAGGCCCAGAACGCGTAGTCTTGGGGTAAGATTGCGCGTAGAGATTCGTCATGTCTTTCGAGCCAGAACAACTTTTGTACAGCGGCGAATCGGCCCAGAGCGGGCTGGCATTCAAACGATACTTAGAAGATGCCGAACGAGGAAAGACGGCGTTTCAACTCTCGGCCGTCTCCCAGCAAATCTCCCCCGAGATTCGGCGTAGTTGGTCCGGCCGAACCTTTACAAGCGTCCAGACGCCTTCTGGATTGTTCGACGCGGTTGTCTGCAACATCTCATACCACTTTCACCATCACGGTCAAAAGTACGGCACGATACTCATCTTCACCCGCGAAGCGAAGCGCTACTTCGAGGAGAACCGCACTGATGCTATTCCCGGGCAAGGTAACCTGCTCAAGCTCCCTCGCGGACTTTATGAGGCCGACGGACGCATCATTACCTACTTCGGCTAGCTAGAGCTCCCAGATCGGATATCTACAGAATCTTGCGGTAAAGCTCGTCGAGGGACACCGTCACGCCGAGAGCGGTGAGACGGCACTGTGCCCCTGGCCCCTCGGCCACGGCGTAGCGCCAATCGCTATCCGGTAGTTTAGTAAACCACTCCGCCCGCATCTCAACTTGCGAGACCAGAACGTATTCCCGCAGCGACTGGACCGCCTGATATCGGGCGAACTTCCCGCCCCGGTCCCAGCTCTCCGTTGATGGGGAAAGAACCTCTGCCACCAAAACCGGATTCTTAACGATGTCCGTCGTGCCCTCTTCCAACTCGTACTCATCACAGAACACCATGATGTCTGGATAGACATACGAATCTCGATTGCCGGTCCGGAGTCGCAGGTCGCTGGCACTCGTGCGGCAAGGGCCGCTCTCCAGGGCCCGGTCGATCAACGAACCCAGCCGCAAAACTAACGTGGCATGAGCAGGAGATCCACCCGACATCGCGTATACGACACCATCTACGTACTCACTCCGGAACTCCGCCTTCCGATCCGCCTCTAGATAGGCCTCGCGCGTCACAAACGGTAGAGCGGCACTCGCCATAGCCCAATTCTACAACGGCCTACTCTTTCGCCAATTCCCGAAAGCGCCGGATCACCTTCACCACATACTCCCGCGTCTCTTTGTAAGGGGGAATCCCCCCAAACCGGTCCACCGCCCCCGCCCCAGCGTTATAGGCTGCTAACGCCAACGCCAACCCGTTCCGCCGCCCCTCATACTTCGTCACCAGCATATCCAGCAGCCGCGCCCCGCCTTCCACATTCTGCGCCGGATCATGCGCGTTCACCTGCAAATGCTTCGCCGTCTGCGGCATCAATTGCATCAGCCCAATCGCCCCCACCCGGCTCTTCGCCTTCACTTGGTAGCCCGATTCCACTTCCATCACTGCTTGAATCAACTCTGGTCGCAAATTATGCTTTCCCGCGTTCGGCGCAATCAATCGCGCCACCGGCTCCGGAATCTCTCTCCCGCTCGTCGCCTTCGGCAGTACCACCGGCACCGCCGCCGCCACTTCAGCCGAATCAATCATCAGCGAAGTGCCACCCGAACGCAAAAACAGCGTCTCGCCCTCGCGAATCAGGTTGTCGTACAGAATCCGCTGGCCGTTCTTCAGAACGAGAACGCTCTGCAACATCTCTTCCGCCGCGGCGCCCATCGCCAGCAGCAAGAATAATCCTGCAAATTTCACCATCCTCCCATCATCGGCATCAGCCGCCGAAACGTACATCAGACAAAAACCCTACCTGCCGCGCCGCCAGGTCCATCCAACTAGGACAAATCCTACCAACGCTAGGCCCGCCCCCCAAAACGCTGTCGCTGGACGATACGCCATCTCCACCCGATGCGCTCCCCTCTCTACCACCACCCCTCTCAGAGCTCCGTAAACCTCCAGAATCTCCGCCCGTTCACCATCCACCGTCGCCCGCCAACCTGGAAAATACGTGTCCGACAACACCACCAAACCCCGGCAGGCCATTTTGGCCTCAATCTGAACCCGGTTCGCCCGGTACGGCAACTGCAACCTCACCGTATCCTCCCCGCCGCACTCTTCCAAAGCCGGCGCTGCCCCCACTATCACCGCTTCCGCCCGAGGCGAAAACTCCGCCGCATCCATTCGATTCCGCAACTCCGCCGCCGAAGACGCCGAACTCAGCCGATGCACCGCCCAAGCCCGCGGCAACGCCCCCGGATTCGAGAAAACCTGCAAGCCACTCACGCTATCCGCCACCTTCACCAAACCCGGTCGCGGTGCCTTCCGGCCCACATAGAAGTTAATCCCTAACAAATCGTGCATTGGCGGCCTCCAGATCTCCAAGTCGAATAGCTTCGTCGTCACGCTGGCGCCAAAACCCTGCTGCGTCGGAATCCCATGCCAATCCCCGAAGTTGTAAGGAATCTCCTCGTCGGAGATACCCACCCGCACCGGCACGTTCTGCGCTCGCAAGAAGCTAGCGATATCGCCGTGGTGATACAGCCGGTCTAAATACCCCGGAACGCTTTCCCCGGACGTCCGGTTCGCCATGCCCACGCCAAACACGCTCCCCCACTCCATCATCGCCATCACCACCAACGCCCCCGCCGCCATCTCCATCGAAATCGCCCGCCGCCAGCCCGCCACCAGCACCGTTGCACCCGCCAACGCCCAAACCGCCGCGGCGCTCGCCCCCGCCACTAAACCTCCCGCTACCATCGCCCCCGCCACCCACACCGGTCCCCGCCAACCCCGCCGCCGCAACGCATCCACCCCATACGCCGCCAACGGACCCACCGCAAACCCCAACAAAACCAGCGCTCGCGCCGGCACCCGGGCCTTGCCGAACACCGGCACCACCGCATACAGCACTCCATGAACGAAGTTCCCGTTCGCCAGCGACAATACGATTCCTGCCACACCCAACCCCACCAGCCAACGCACCTGCGGCGACCGCCGCCACCCCGCCCACACGCCCAAAACCACCAGCGAAAAACCCACCACCCCCACAAACGGGTCAATATGCACAAGTGGCCGTGGCGTCACCACACCCAAAGCCGCTTCCAAACTCCACGCGTACTTCTCATGAACCGCATATGGAATCGGCTCATTCCACCGCAGCGGATCCGTCACGCCCGCCCACCGCTTCGCCAGCGGCGCATACTCCTGCGCCGGCAAAATCTGCCAAGCCCCCACCAGCAACATCCCCGCCGCCGCCATCGCCGCCAACTGCCAGCGAACGCCCCGCACCAAAGCAACCACCCACACCCCCGCCACCACCGTCGACACGTAAACCGGCACCTCGTGGTGGCCGCTCCACCACATCACCCCCACCAGCGCCCCGGAAACCGTCGCGCTGAACACCGGTGCCTTCCCCCGCACCGCCCGAAACAGGAACAGAATGACCAACGGCAACCAAACGGCCGAGTTCAGAATCTGCGGCCACTCCGTCCCCGCCATAAACCCGCTCAGCGAGAACGTCAATCCCCCCAGAATAGACGCCCCCCGGCTCCGCTTCCAATCCCGGCACAGCCAGTAGCAGAACAGCGCCGCCTGGAAATGCAACAGCACCAGATACCAATGCACCGTTGTCACGCTCAATTTCCCTTCGCGGAACGGAGCTAGAGCCAGCAACCAGTTCGCCGGGTATGCCGCTCCGCTCACCTGCCCCAAAAAAGGCTGCCCCATCCATTGATACGGATCCCACAGCGGGAACCGCAAATGCCGCCACTCCGCCGCCTGAAAGTGCAGCCGCGGAAAGTCGAAGTTAGCCAGATCCGGGCTATCCAGAAACGAATATTGGCTCGTGAGCATCAAACGCCAGTAGAAGCCAATACACAGCAGGAACAGTAGTAGTGGCGCGGCGAGTCTTCGCATATAAGGAGTGTTATCACTCTAGCGCGCTCCCTTCCAAGCCTGTGATACGGTTTAGGACCCTTATGCAAATACAATTGAACAGTGACAGCTCCGTTGCCGTCGACCAGTCCGTTTCCGAAGAAACGCAAACCATTCTCCGCGATCAATTGGATCGGTTTGCTCCTCAGCTCACCCGCTTGGAGGTCCACCTCAGCGACGTGAATGGCGAGCGTGGCGGCACTGACAAACGCTGTCTCCTCGAAGCCCGCCCCGCCGGACGCGATCCCGTCGTCGTCACTAACGATGGCCCTTCGATTGTTCTTGCTACCCGAGGCGCCGCCCAGAAAATGAACCGCTTGCTGACCAGTCTATTCGGTCGCCTGGAGAGCAAATGACGATGATTGCCACGATCAGTTCGGACCAGATCAAAGACCTCCTCCAGCCGCACGATCCTCCGTGCCTCTCCATCTACCTGCCCACCCACCGGCGCCATCCCGAGAATCAGCAGGACCCAATCCGCTACAAGAACCTTTTGAAGGAACTCGAGAGCAACCTTAAAACCAACTTTCCCGATATCGAGACCACCGAACTCCTCGCCCCGTTCACCGCTCTCGGCGCAGACTCCGACTTCTGGAACCACACCTGGGACGGCCTCGCGGTCCTCGGCACCGCGGGAAGCTTCCGCACCATCAGACTCCAGCGCACCGTTCCCGAACTCGCTACCGCCGCCAAATCCTTCCACCTGAAGCCCCTCCTCCGCATCCAGCAATCCGCGGATCGCTATCAAGTCCTTGCCCTCAACCGTCGAGAAATCCGCCTATTCGAAGGTGATCGCGACCATCTCGACGAGGTCGCTCTCGCCCCCGGCGTCCCCGCCACCATCACCGAAGCCCTCGGCGACGAACTCACCGAGCCACACCAAACCGTTGCCTCGTACGGTGGTACCGCCTTGGGCTCCAGCATGCGCCACGGCCACGGCGGCAAATCCGATGAAGTGGATGTTGACGAAGAACGCTTCTTCCGCGCCGTCGACCGCGCCATTCTTGAACACCACTCCCGCCCCGTCGGCGTACCCCTCATACTGGCCGCCCTCACGCAGTACCATACCCCGTTCCGCGAGCTAAGCCACAATCCGTTCCTCTACCAGAATGGTATTGAAGGTGATCCCACCGCCCTCTCCGCGGCCGACCTCTGCGAACGTTCTTGGAAGGTCATCGAGCCGGAATACCGCGCCCGCCTCCAGAAACACGCCGACAACTACGGCGTCGCCCTCGGCCGCGAGCTCGCCTCAGACGATCTCGAATACGCGAGCAAGGCGGCCTCCGACTCCCGCGTCGAAACCCTTCTCGTCGAAGCCGACCGCTTCATCCCCGGCCCGCTGGGCGACGACCTAATCGACGATCTCGCCGAACTCGTTCTCCAGCGCGGCGGCCAAGTGGTTGTGGTCCCCGCCGCCGACATGCCTACCACCACGGGTCTCGCCGCTACATTCCGCTACTAGGCCAGCAAATTCGCGAGATCGAGCAGGTAGCCCCGCTTGCCGGCGTTCACGCCGCGAGTATGGCCAATCATGCAGTCCACCCCCTCGGTCTCGTGAATATGCCCGCTGAAGAACCGCACCGGCTCATAGGCATCCACGAACTCACGCACCGCCACGCTCCCAAAGTGCGACCCTTCTTTCACCCCGTCCAGCGGCGTATCCTTCGGCGGACAGTGACAAATCAAAACCAAAGGCGCTAGTTGGCGAAACGAACCCAATCGTTCCGCCAACTGCTCTTCCGTGTATTCGCCAGGCGTGTTAAACGGCGTCCGGTTCGAATACCCCAAACCCGCCACCTGCACCCCGCCCATCTCCACTGCCTTGCCGTGCAGCGCGGTACATCCGAACCGCGCGCAGAAGCCCGCAATATCGGCCTCCGACTCGTGATTCCCCGGCAACACATACATCCGCTCAGCCCGGGGTTTCAATATCTCGCCCATCGCATCCAAGCCCCGCGCCCAACTCACCAGGTCTCCCGCGCACACATACGCATCGGCCTCAATCGCCATCAGCGTTTCGAGGGCCTTCTTGTCGTTATGAATGTCAGAAAAGACCAGCAGCTTCACTACTCCACCGACTCCAGATACGTATATCCATGGATGCCATCTTCGTAGAATCGCAGCATCCGTCCAGCTTCCTCGTATCCCAGCTTGCCCTCGCGAACAGCTTTCTCCACGTCCTGCCGGAACGCTTCAATCAAAGCCTTCGCGCTGAACTGTACATAGTCCAACACCTCACGCACCGTATCGCCAGCAATCACATGGTCGAGAATAATCTCGCCCGTCTCGCTCAACTGCACGTGTACCGCGTTCGTGTCGCCCAACAGGTTATGAAGGTCGCCCAGGATCTCCTGATAAGCCCCCACCAGGAACGCGCCGAGATAGTACGTCTCCCCGCCCTTGAACTCATGCAGCGGCAGCGTGTTCTTCACATCGCGGCGGTCGATAAACCGGTCAATCTTGCCATCCGAGTCGCACGAAATATCGCCCAGCACCGCATGATGCGTCGGCGTCAACTCCAACCGGTGAATCGGCATCACCGGGAAAAGCTGCTTAATGGCCCAGCTATCCGGCATGCTCTGGAACAACGAGAAGTTGCAGAAGTACGTATCGGAAAGCATGCTCTCCAACCCCTCCAACTCCTCCGGCAAATACTCCAGATCTTTTGAAAGCTTCAAAATCTTCCGGCAGATTGCCCAGTACAGGTTCTCCGCCAGGCTCCGCTGCGTCAACGGTAGATAGCCCAGGCTGAACAGGTTCAACGCCGAATCGAGAGCGCCCTGCGCGTCATGGAACGACTCAAGCAAATTTTTGGCCGAAATGTTCCGAAACGTCTGGTGCAGGTCGATCAGCGGCTGCTCGCTCTCGTCGGAAATCTCGTTCGGAATCGACTCTTCGCCGAAGCCGCTCACGCCCAGCACGTTGAAAATCAGCATCGAGTGGTAGGCCGCCACGGCCCGCCCGCTCTCGCTGATGATCGTCGGATGCGCCACTTCGGCCTCATCGCAAACGTTCTGGATGTGATACACGACGTCGTTGGCGTACTCCTGCAGCGTATAGTTCACGCTCGATTCGAAGTCCGTCTGTGACCCGTCGTAGTCAATGCCGAGACCGCCGCCCACGTCGATAAATTCGAGGCCCGCCCCGGACTTCGCCATCTCTGTATAAATCCGCGCCGCTTCCACCACTGCGCCCTTAATCTGGCGGATGTTCGTAATCTGGCTCCCCAAATGGAAGTGCACCAGCTTCAGGCAGTCTTCCATGCCCTCGCTCCGCAACTGCTCCAGCGCCCGCAGCGCCTCCGACACCGTCAGTCCGAACTTCGACCGGTAGCCACCCGACGACTTCCACCGTCCGCTGCCCCGGCTCGCCAACTTCAACCGGATGCCAATCGAAGGCCGCACGCCCAACTGCTTGGCATGCTTCAGAATCAGATTCAGCTCCGTGTACTTCTCCACCACCGGCGTGATGTTCCGGCCAATTTTCTTGGCCATCATCGCCAGCTCGATGTACTCATCGTCCTTGAAGCCGTTGCACAGAATCGGCGTTTCGTTGTCCGCAATCGCCATCACGGCCATCAGTTCCGGCTTTGAACCCGCTTCGAGGCCATAGCCAAACGGCCGGCCATATTCGAAGACTTCTTCCACCACCTGCCGTTGCTGGTTCACCTTGATCGGGAACACGCACTTGTAGGCGCCCTTGTAGTTGTGCTCGTTGATTGCCGTCCGAAACGCCGCGTGCAGCTCCGCCAGCCGATTCTGCAGAATCTCGCCAAAGCGGATCAGAATCGGCGGGTTGATCCCCCGCATCACTAGCGTGTCCACCAGTTGTTTCAGGTCCACGCTCCGGCCGGTTTCTTTGTTTGGATGGACGTAAACATGTCCATTCGCACCCACGGAGAAATAGCCTTTTCCCCACGCCGCCACGTCATACATCTCCGCCGCGTCGGTGGTCGTCCAACGTTCGGTGGGGTCCTTTCTCTTCGGGCTGTCAGCCAAATTCAAGTTCAACGGTAGAGTTCCCTCGCAAAGTCTCAGTGTCCGATTAATAACACGGATGGAGCAACAAGTTTTTCGTTACAAATAAAGGATGTCTATTCAGCTCTCCGGAAAAGTTGCATTGGTCACCGGCTCCAGCAAAGGCGTCGGCCGCGGCATCGCCATCGCACTCGCCCGCTACGGCGCCACCGTCGTCATCAACTACAACAGCGACCTCCCCGGCGCCCAGCAAACGCTCGCTTCCGTCGAAGCCGCCGGCGGCTCCGGCATTACCGTCAAATGCAACGTCTCGTCCGCCGAACAAGTCGACGCCATGTTCGATGTCATCAAGGAAACTTACGGCCGTCTCGATATCCTCGTCAATAACGCCGGCGTTCAAACCTGGAAGGCCCTCCTTGACCTCACCGAATCCGAATGGGACAAAGTCCTCGATACCAACCTCAAGGGCACCTTCCTCTGCACCCAACGCGCCGCCGCCATCATGAAGGACCAAGGCGCAGGCCGCATCCTCCACATCGGCTCCGGCTGCAATAAAGTCGCCTTCCCCCACCTCGTCAACTACACCGCCAGCAAAGGAGGCATAGAACAGTTCACCAAAGTCGCCGCCGTTGAACTCGGCAAATTCGGCATCACCGTCAACTGCGTCGCCCCCGGCGCCATCGAAATCGAACGCACCAAGGACGAGTCCGGAGACTACGCCGGTACTTGGTCCGCCGTCACGCCCCTCGGCCGCGTCGGCACCCCGGAAGACGTCGGCAGCGCCGTGCTCTTCTTCGTCAGCGACCTGGCCAATTTCGTTACCGGCCAGACCCTCTATGTCGATGGCGGCCTATTTTCAAAGCCCCACTGGCCGTATCCCGTGTAGCTTCAATTTTTCTAAAGCACTCTCACCCTCAGGAGTGTTCAACTCCCAGTACTTCATCCGCTCACTCGCCAGCATCTCGGCCTTCACGCCTTCGCTGGTCTCGTAGCGGACCACGCGGTGCGGCGCGGCCTTCTCCACCCAGTAGGCGCGCCACCGCTTGCCGGTTGCGGCCCTATACTCGTCCAGCCCCTCGCCGCCGTCCTTCCGCGAAAGCTCGGCTTCTTCCCAACGCGCGGGGCCGTCTTTGAATCGCGACACCTGCAGCGCCAACATCATCGGCACCTTCCGCGTCTCGCCCGGCTTCATCACCGGACGCGCCATCCCCCGCGCCCACAGCATCAACGTATCTTCGCTGATGCCCAGTTCCGGATACCGTACCAGCACCTCCTGGTCTCCCTCCCCGTCGAAGTAGCTATGGCTTTCTACGCGAATCGCCGATTCGTTGAACACCGCCGATTTGAAAATATTCCCGCACCACTCCTGGCTCGACCATGTCACTTTCGCCGGGGCTCCGGCCGGCTTTCCGTTCACGGGAGCCAGCGCCACAAACGCTGACAGCTGCAAATTGTAGTCATAAATCCCGGTCTGAAAATCTTCGACCAAATTCAGCTTCATCGCCGGAAACTCATCGTTCTTCGGCCGTACGCCCGGGTCGCTCTTCACCCGCGCCGAATTCGCAAACGTCTCGGCCACGGTGATCGCCACCGCCGTACCCTTCCGCGGCGCGCCATAGCGCGGATACGTCAAGTCATAGCTCGTCAACTCCGCCTGCCCGTCGCCCCACGTCTTCCAGAAGGCCGCATCATACGCCGGCGAATCCGGTGAAGTGACAATCTTCGGCTTCTCGGGACCTCTCGCACAACCCGCCAGCAACACCAGACTCAGCAGCCAAATCTTCATGATGGATTCCTCACCTTCCACAGTATCTGACGGATCATCCCCTGCCACTGTACGGCATCCCGCGACCCCAAATCCATCCGCCGCACTAACCGCCGCAGCTTCAAGTCCGTCGACTCCGCCACCCGCTCATGCACGTACCCGCTCTCCTCAAGCGCCTCCCGCAACAACCCCGTAAACCGGTCCACCTCGGCCGTGGTCGCCAACCCCCGCGCCAACGCCGGCGTCGCCTTCCACCGCCCTTCCCGGATCAACTCGTACAGCGTCACCGCCACCGCCTGCCCCAA
>JBBQRA010000138.1:0-15840 GCA_038215275.1 Bryobacterales bacterium
ACTCCACGCGTCGAGAAATCCAACCGCCGATGCGACCAAGTATGGTTTCCCACCTCGTGCCCAGCCACGGAAACCGCCCGGGCCCAATCCGGGCGCCGCTCGACGTTCAATCCGCATTGGAAGAATGTCGCCCGCGCTCCCGCTTCCTGTAGCGCTTGCAGAATCTCCGCCGTCCCCGCCGACGGACCGTCGTCGAACGTCAATGCCACCGCGCGGCGCTCCCGGTTCCCATGCCAAATCGAGGGCGCCAGGACTTGAGCCGATCGTCCCCGCACCGCCCAGGCGGCGCCCCCGGCGGCCGCCAAGGCCAGTGCCCCCAGCTCCGGGATCATTGGCCCAGGCCGGTGTTGGCGTGGTCCCCCGTCACCGCAAATCGACCCGGCGGCGAAATGAGCGTAAAGTACGACCACGGCCCGCTCACCCACGGATACTTCTCAATCACGTGCTCATCCACCGCTACGCCCAGCCCCGGCTCACGCGGCACCACCAGTTCGCCCGCCTCCACCACCAGCGGTTCCTTTAGCATTTCGATCGCCAAGGGGAACTCGTACATAAATTTTCGGCCGGCCTGGGAATACAACGGGTATTCCAGCCACTCCACCACCTGCTCCGGCCAGCAGATTCCCAACTGCGCCGCCGCGGCCAACTCCAGTTCGCTTCCCCAGGAATGGAACGCAAACCGCAGCCCCTCCTTCTCCACCGCCTCAAACAGACGCCGGCTCTGGCTATACCCGCCCTGGCAAACGACGTCCATTTGAATGTAATCGGCGCATCCGCCTTCAATCAGATCCAGAAAGGAATCCTCGGACGGCTCGTGTTCGCCGCTGGCGAGCGGCACCAAGCCGGTCTCTCGCAATTTCCGATAGCCCGCGTGGTCGGCCGGCGGAAGCGGCTCTTCGAGCCACGTAAGTTCATACGCGCTCATCTTCTCCGCCACCTTTTCCACTGTCGCCGGCGTATAAGAGCGATCGCCCATCCGCCACCAGGCGTGCGCGTCCACCATCAGGCCAAATCCAGATCCGGTCGCCTCTCGCATCGCCCGCACCGCCGCGACGTCCTCGTCCGGACCGGCCGCCGGCCGCATTTTGTAGGCGGGGAAACCCATCTCCTGCGCCAGTTTCGCTTCCGCTGCGTAGCCCGCTGGCGACTGGTACATCCCGGAGGAGCCATAGCACTTGATCCGGTCGCGGATCCGCCCCCCCAGTAGCTCCGATATAGGTACACCCGCGGCCTTGCCCAACAGGTCGTAGAGCGCCACTTCGAGCGTTCCGTATGTGTGAGACGTCCGCAGGTCCGGCTTCACCGCCTGGTGAAACTGCACGCGCAGGGCGTCGGCATCAGCGAGCACCCGGCCTTCCAGCCAAGGCTTGATCGTTTCCGTGATCAGCCGGGCCGCGCTCTCGCTCGCCTCTCCCGGTCCGTACCCCACCAGCCCGTTGTCCGCTTCCACCCGAATCAACATCGCGTCCCGCTTTACGATCTGCCGGGTCCCGCCGAAGTAGGTCAACTCCACCGGCTGCGGGAATACATAAGAGAGCAGGTGCGCCTGCACAGAACGAATTCGCATATCGCAACCAGCATACCCGAATCGAAAAAAAAGCCGGGCGCGCAAGAGCGACACCCGGCTTTCTTCAACATCATCCTCTCGGAGGTAAGGCTGATGCGCTAGCGGAAGAATTCCCTAACTTAGCAGACCACCGTGCCCCAGGCACGCGATCTCCCAGCCCGAAATGCGGTACCGGGCCAGGAGGGCTGGCAAAATCAAATCCACGACATTGGTCTTGGCGGAGCGGAAGCACCCCGGCGCCGAAACAATCGGAATTTCGTCTTTGTAGCCCATCAATAGCAGACTGCCAGGCTCCACCGGAGCGAGAAACCGTTCCAGATGGCAGCCCACCCGCAGCATCGCCCGGCCAACTACATCTTCCGGACCGGCCGGCGCCGTTGTCGAAGCGACGAGGATCACGGAAGGCTTGGCGCGCACCAGATGCTGCAGCGCCCGGGCCACGGCTGCTTCTTCTTCGAGCGAACTCAGAACAAAATTCGACGTTGCGCCAAACTTCTCAAGACGCTGCCTCATTACGTTTTCAAACAACTGCCGCGCCCGGTCGCCCGCCACCGGATCGGTATAGAGCACCGCCGCCTGCGGATCCTGCAACGGCCGCGCCTGCAGAATCGGTCCCCGCTCCCGCAAAATGGAGGTCACCGCCTCAAGCTCGGGAGCCGCGACCGCAAACGGTGTCGACTTGATCGTCGCCACCCGCTGGCCCGCCTGCGCAAAACTAAAATTCGTCATCGTGGCAATCACGATCGAGGCCGTGCAGTTGATCTGCTTCAACAGCTCGTCGTCTACCAGTACGCAGCAGTCCTGCGTCGCTACAATGTTGGCGCGGCCGCCGGCCGCAGGGCGGATCTCAAGCGAACCGCAACCAATTGCCGTCGCCACCTGCAATACGGCGTCGTCTTCGCCAACCTCGCCTTCGTCTAGCGACGTTACCCAAACCTCAGCCATGCCCTCTGTTTCCAGCAGGCGGACGTCTTCCTCATTCAGGATGTGCCCTTTGGCTAAAAGCTTCTTGCCGCCCGGTCGAAAGATGGTGCAGCAGAGAATGCGTCCAGTGGACTCTCGGACATCGACGGTCAGAGCCTTCATAACTTGCCTCTTAAAACGAAAAAATCCTGGCCTATTTTTGCGCTACAGAATAAATTCTTTGTTCTTGATTATACAGACAGGTGGCATTTGTCGTACTAAAGTTCTCGGATTATTTTTGGGTTCATTTGCGGGTAATCTGGGCGGCGTTGTCCTGGCCTGGAAAGGCGAAAATTGGTCGCCGGGCAGAATCCAACCCCCCGGATCTGTTGCAAGTATTCCTACTTAGATTCCAGTACTGCTGTTCCTTGATACCCGAAGATGGGGGTAGTTAGTACTCCCCATGGGCTACCCCAGTTGCTTCAGCATCGCAATCTCGTCGCACGCCTGAAATTTCGGACAGCGCAGGCAATCTTTCCAGGCCTTTAGCGGAAGTTCTCCGCGATCAACCACGTCGTACCCGAGTTTTTTAAAGAATCCATCCACGTACGTGAACGCAAACAGGGTCTTCAGCCCGAATTCGCGCGCTTCGATTTCCAAAGCCTCTATTAATTGCCGTCCTAGGCCATGCTTTTTCCAGCCCGGGTCGACAGCCAGGCTCCGGATCTCTGCCGCCAACGGACTATAGATGTGCAAAGCGGCGCAAGCCACCAGCCGGGAGCCGCCATATACCACCGTAAAGTCACGGATATTCTCGGCCATTTCAAACTCGGTGCGCGGGAGCATTATGCCTTGCGCCGCGTACTCGTTAATCAATGCCAGCAGCGGGCCAATGTCCCGGAGCGTCGCCCTCCGCAACTCGGTCGGTCCCTCTGCATAAACAGAAGGCTGGGCTACCCGGGAAGTGGAGATCGAAATCAGGGGACTGCTCATTGGCCTTTATCCTTTGATGAACCGGGTGCCTACGGGTTCTCCCGCTAGCAGCTTTGCCACCACGTCAGGGGCTCCCCCTGGGGCAATTACGACTTCGCCTACACCGCCGAGCAGGGCATCCGCCGCCGCGTTCAGCTTCGCCTGCATCCCGCCCGTCGCCACGCCGTCTGCGATCAGTTGGCGGCTCTCCTCCAACGTGAGCCGGGGAATCACTGCGCCGTCCGCGCCTTTCACCCCGTCGACGTCGGTTAGAAACAGTAATTTCGCCGCCCCGTACCCGCTCGCGCAGGCCACGGCCATCTGGTCGGCGTTCACGTTATAGATATTGCCCTCCCGGTCGCCAGCCACGCACGCCACCACGGGCAGAAAACCGCCACCCGTCAACGTCACCAGCACCGCCGGGTTTGAACGAACCGGCCGCCCCACCGCTCCCAACTCCGGGCGCAGTTGCTCGGCCTCGGTCAGGCAGGCGTCAATACCGCTCAGTCCCACCGCCATCGTTCCGGCCTTGACGAGCGAAGCCACCAGCAGATGGTTCACGGTCCCGGCAAACACCTTCAATACCGCGTCCAGCACTTCCGGAGTCGTTACGCGCAGCCCCTCGACGAACTGGCTCTCCACGTTCCGCTCAGCCAGGAAGCGGGTCATCTGTTTGCCGCCGCCGTGCACCACCACCGTTTCCCGGTTCGCCGCAAACGCGCGCGTCAACTGTTCCGCGATCGCTGCCCGCGAATCCTCGCTGTCCAGGAGCGTTCCGCCCAATTTCACCAGCACTTTCATAGCAGTCCCTGGGTCTCCGGGAAGCCCAATGCGAGATTCATGTTCTGCATGGCCTGTCCCGCGGCGCCTTTAACGAGGTTATCAATCGCGGCCACCACCACGCCACGCTTCGTCCGCCCGTCGAACACCACACCGATATCGCAGTAGTTCGTCCGCGCCACCGCCGTCAGGTCCGGCACCTTGCCCGGATCGTGGATGCGGATGAAGGGTTCGTTGCCGTATTGCGTCTCGTACATCCCCGCCAACTCGGCCGCACTCTTCACGTCCGAGGCGCGGAAGTAGATTGTTTCGAGAATGCCCCGGTGTACCGGCAGCAGTTGCGCCGTAAAGCTGAACTCGGCCTCCCGCAGCCCGGTGTTCTGCAGCACCTCGGCCACATGCCGGTGGTACAGAATCGAGTAGGCCGTAAAGTTCTCCGTCACCTCGCAGAAGTGAGTGGTCAGCGATGGCTTACGTCCCGCGCCGCTCACGCCGCTCTTGGCGTCGCACACCACGCCCGCCTGCCGGTCAATCACGTCCACAATGGGGGCCAGCGCCAGACTCGCAGCCGTCGGGTAGCACCCCGGATTCGAGATCAGCCGCTTGCCCGGCACCAGCTCCCGGTGCAGCTCCGGAATCGAATAAACGGCTTCAGCCAGAAGTTCCGGCTGCGTATGCTCTTCTTTGTACCAGCGCTGATAGTTCTCTCCCGTCCCCAGGCGGAACGCTCCAGACAAGTCCACGACGATTGCGCCCGCAGCCAGGTAGCCGCCCGCCAGCTCCATCGAAACTTCCGGCGGCGTCGCCAGAAACACCCCGTCCAGTCCCTGCTCGGCCACAGCTTCCGCCGTCGCGCCCATCGTCGCTACGCCCTTCACCGATGCCTTCTCGTCGCGGTGCTCCATCAGAAACACCTCCAACTCTCCGTGCCGCTTCCCAATCTGCACGAGTTCGGCGCCGCTATAGCCCCGGAAGCCTACGATCCCGATTTTCTTCATGGTTGACTATTTATTCATCCCCATGAATAAATATACCATTTCGCCTAGGTCTTCCAGCCGTTCCCCTGCTCGTTCACGCTCCGTTCCGCCATCTCGCCGATCACCGGCAGCCGCACCAGTTGCCGCGCGTGGGTCCGGATCAACATGAAGATCCACGTCCCCAGGATGCCCAGCTTCAACAGCGGAACGATGGATCGGCTAATCCCGGAGATCCGCATCGCCGGCTCCAGGGCAATGTCCACAATCATCCACGCCACCGCCAGATACATCCCCTGAAACGCGTGAAACCGCACCAACCCGTCCGCGCGGAACCGGCTCGTCGACAGGACTACCAGACTCACAATCCAGCCAACCCACGGGATATAGCAGAGCGTGGAGGCCGTCGCTCCACTGATGCCGTTCAACGGGTCCGCCGCCGGCGGTATCGCCGTCACTGGCTGCGGCTTCCCGCAGTTCTGGCAGAAGGCCGCCTGGCCCCCAACCTCTGTTCCGCAATTTGTGCAAAAGGGCATTTGCCGCCTCCCTATTAAACCGTACGCAAGTCCCGCTTGCGAGGTTCCTTCCGTCTTCAGTAGCATGGCAGCGATGAAACTCCTGCCGGCCCTTTGCGCGCTCTTCCTGCTTCCCTTCGGCCTCGTCGCCGCGGACAAGACCCTCGACATCTACTTTATCGATGTCGAAGGCGGTCAGGCGACTCTGATTGTCACCCCCGAAAAACAATCCCTTCTCGTCGACACCGGATGGCCCGGCTTCGAAGACCGCGATGCCGACCGCATCGTGAAAACCGCTAAAAAGGCCGGTCTCAAGAAGATCGACTACCTGGTCATCACCCACTACCATCGCGATCACGTCGGCGGCATCTCGCAGCTGCTGCAGAAAATGCCCGTCGTCAATTTCATCGACCATGGCCCGAACCGCGAAACCGGTCTCCCCGCCGAACAGCTCATGAACGCCTACACGAAAGCTACCGCAACCGGTCAGCGCTCCTCCCTCAAAGCCGGCGAAACCATCCCCCTAAAGGGTGCTGAAGTTCTCGTCGTCTCCTCCGACGGCGAAATCATCAATCGGGCCGGATCCAAAAACCCCCTCTGCTCCGAGGCCATCAAGAAGGCCGACGATCCCTCGGAGAACGCCCGCAGCCTTGGCTTCCTCCTTTCGTTTGGTAAGTTCAAGTTCCTCGATCTCGGCGACTTGACCTGGAACAAGGAACTCGATCTCGCCTGCCCGGCCAATCGCCTCGGCCCCGTTTCGGTTTATCTCACCACCCACCACGGCATGGACGCCTCCGGCCCCAAGGAACTTGTGCACGCCCTTCGCCCACAGGTCGCCATCATGAACAACGGCTCGAAGAAGGGCGGTTCGCCTTCCGCCTGGCAGATTGTCCGCTCCTCGCCCGGCCTCGAAGATATCTGGCAGCTCCACTACGCCATCGCCGGCGGCAAGGACAACAACGCTCCCGACGCCTTCCTTGCCGATACCGCCGAGTTCGGCTCCGGCAACTACCTGAAGGTCAGCGCGAACAAGGACGGATCCTTTTCCGTCTTCAACTCCCGCAACAAGTTCACCAAGTCCTACGCCGCCCGCTAATCCAACAAACCGGCCACCCGCGTAGTGCTGCCGCACTTCCCCGGTATCACCTCGAGCCGCAGCGGAATCCGGTCTCGCATCTCGGCAACATGCGAAATCAAGCCCACCAGCCGTCCGCTCCGCTGCAGTTCAGTCAATGTATTCATGGCGAGGTCTAGCACCTCCGGATCCAGCGTCCCGAAGCCTTCGTCCACAAAAAGCGAGTCCAGTCGCGTTCCGCCACTAGTCGCCTGCACCACGTCCGAAAGGCCCAGCGCCAAGGCGAGCGAGGCCAGGAACATCTCACCGCCTGACAGCGTTTCGACTCCTCGCGTCTGCCCCGTATAGTAATCCCGCACCGCCAACTCCAGTCCCTTGGCCCTTGCCGGATGATGCAGCTCATACCGTCCGCTGCTCATCCGTCCCAGCCGTAACGTGGCCGCCGCCAGCACTTCCTCAAGGAACGCCATCTGCGCGTACTCCTGCAGGCTCAGCTTGCGAGCATTCTTCCCTTGCACCACCTCCGCGAGCTGTCCCACCAGCCGCAATTCCGCCTCCACCGTCCCGCCCTCCGCACTCACCCGTTCGACGGCCTCCGCCGTGCCCCGCAAGCTCTCCGACTCCTGAGCCAGCTTGCCGCGGCGCTCCGTCAGCCGGCCCACCGCCTCCGCCGCGCTGCTCTTGGCCGCCTGTGCTCCAGCCATGTCGACCGGCGCCAAGCCCACCACCGCCCGCTCCGCTGCCTCGGCCCGGGCCCGCACCGCCGCCAACCCCTCCCGAAACTCCCTAATCTGCCGAGCCCAACTCTCCTGCTTCTCCGCGGGCAACCGCGCCGCGGTCACCGCCTCCCAGGTTTCAAAACCGCTCCCGCCCAATGCCTTCGCCGCCTCCCGGTCGGCCTCCGCCAGTCCGGCCTCCGCCTCCCGCAAGGTTCGTTCCGTTTCCACGAGCGCCGACGCCGCTCCGCCTGCCTCCGTTCGCGCCCTGCCCTCCTCGGTCTGAGCGCCGGTCCATTCACGGTCCAGTGCGCCGATCTTCCGCTCTAGATCCCCCAGCACTCTCTCGAGCGCCCCCACCTTCTGCAGCTCTACCGGCACCGCCGCCTCTTCCTGTTCCACCACAGTTGCGAAACGAACCCATTCGCGCTGGAATTCCCCGGCGCGCGTCTGCCACTCTTCCACCTGCAACGCGGCCTTCCGTTGCGTCAATTCCGTCCGCAGCTCCGCCGCCGCCCGGCTCTCTCTCTCCTCCCCCTCTGCGGCCTTCAACCGTACGGCCGCATCGGCGGGCAAATCCGGCGGCAATCCGGCCAACTGCTCCCGCAGTACCGCTACTTTTTCAGAAAGCGCCCGCCAGCCTGCACCGGACCCGCCTCCGTGTCCCGCAGGGCTCGGGTGCTCCGTCGATCCGCACACCGGGCAAGGCTCACCCGCGCGCAGCCGCTCCGCCAGCGCCGCCGCCTCGGCCTGCTCCGCCGCCGCAGCCTTCGGTTCAGCCTCGGCCAACTCCTTCTTCCACTTCTCCCAGCTCCGCCGCTGCTCCAATCGTTGCCGCGCCTCCAGCAGGGCTACGGCGCGGGCCGCTGCCAGTTCGGACAGCCGCTCCACCGCCGGCAGCTTTTCCTCGATCACCGTCCGTTCAGCCACCCGCGTCTGCAACTCTCGCTCTGCTTTGCGATACGCCTGCACCGCGGCTTGCATCGACTCTCGCTGCGCCGCCAGCCGTCCCACCACTGGGCGTAACGCCTCTTTGTGGCCGCGCTCCGCCACCAGCCGTTCCCGCTCCGGTCGCGTTCCTTCGGCCTCCCGCAGCGTTGCGGTCGCCTCCAGCAAGGCGCTCGTTGTCGCGGCTACTTTCTGCTGGGCCTCCTTGTTCCGGCCCTGCGCCCGCGCCCAAGCCTCCTGCCGCTTTCCACGCTCCGCCCACGCTGGCCACGCCGCCTCGGCGCGCTTGGCGCACTCGAGTCTTGCCTCCGTCGTTGCCACGGCTTCGAGCCGCTCCTCTTGCGACCGCAGAGCCGCTTGCGCCACTGCGAACTCTTCGAAGAGCCTTTGCCGGTGTGCCGCCTCCTGATAGGCTGCCTCGGCCACGCGCAGCGCGGCCGCTGCGGCCCCCATCTCCGTTTCGAGCGCCTCCAGCCCGGCCACCAATCCGGCTCGCTTCGCCGCCAACTCCTCGGCGGACTCACAGCCCACCATTGTGAGCATCGACTTTCGTCGCGTCTCCAACTGATTGTACTGATCGTCCAACTCCCTCTTCCGTTGCTTCAGTTCGTTCTCGACCCGGCGATAGATATGGGTCTGGAACAGCACCGCCAGGATGTTCTCCCGCTCGGCGCCCGTCGCCATCAGGAAGCGTTGAAACTGGCCCTGCGGCAGTAGGACAACCTGCCGGAACTGGTCGCCCTTGAAGCCCAGCAACTCCGTCACCCGCGCGGTGACCTCCCCCACCTTGCTCGTCATCAACCGGTCTTCTTCCCAGAGATAAGCTTCGGCTGGCTTGGTGGTGAAACCGTCGCCCTTTACTTTGGGAAGCGACTGTTCCGGGATGCGTCGCACCTTGTACCGCCTGCTTCCCAGCGCGAACGAGAAGCTCACTTGCGTGGCCGTCTTCGGCTCAGCGAAGTCGCTCCGCATGGTGCGCCCGGTCCGTTCTCCACCGGCGGAATCGCCGTAGAGCGAGTAACAGATGCCATCGAGAATCGACGTCTTCCCCGACCCCGTCGGACCGCAAATCAGAAATAGCGGCGCCTCGCCCAGCCGCGTGAAATCCACCGTCTCTACTCCGGCGTAGGGCCCAAACGCCCGCATCTCCAAGTGCAAAGGTTTCATTCCGGCTCCTCCAAAAACGGCGCTACCACCGCCCGCTGCTCGGCAGTCGCCTCCTCCCCCGCCACGTGTTGCCAAAAACCAGAAAACATCTCCATCGGCGATGCTGCTTTCCCCACCACCATCTCCCCCGCCTCCTTCGCCTTGCGGAGCTCAAGACCCAGAAACTGCGGATACACCTCCCGCAATCGCTGCGCTGCATTAGGGATCAGCCCGGTATCGGTCAGCGTGAAAAACAAGTAGTCCTCGCTCGGCTGCCCCTTCAGCAATTCGTCGAAGGGACCCTCCATGCACCGCAGATCTCGCCGCGGCGCCAACACGAACTGCTGCGTGCCCCCATCCAGGTCCACCAGCGTAACGGACTTCTTCTGACCCGCCTCACTCGTACTGTACTTGAGCAGCGACCCCGAATACCGGGCATTCTGCAGCGTCTGCGGCCGGTGGAGATGGCCCAGTGCCGCATACGCGAACCCGGCGAAGACCTGCACCCCCACCTGCCCCGCCGTCCCCACCGAAAGCGGCCGCTCGGAATCCGATTCCGCCCCACCTGCCACGAACGCATGAGCAATCGCCACCGCCCTGCCTGTGGCTGGCCGCAGACGGTCCAATAAGAACGCCAGTGCCGAGTGATGGTCCTGCCCGGCGTACTCCGGAAACGCGCTCCGCACCGCCGCTGGTTCGGCGAAGGGCGCCGCCACAAACGCCGTGTCGCCAACCTGCACCACCCCGGCCGATCCCACCGACCCGAACAGATGCAGGCCCCGGTGCCGCAGCAACCGCGCCCCGAAATCCAGCCGCTGCTGGCTGTCGTGATTCCCGCTGATGGCGATCACCGGCGCCGCGCAACGGTCCGTCAACTCGTGCAGCGTATCGTCGAGTAGCGTCACCGCGTCCGCCGGCGGCACCGACCGGTCGTAAAGGTCGCCGGCAATCAAAATCGTGTCCGGTCGAGTCTCAACAGCCAGGTCGACGAACTGGCGTAGAACGTACGCCTGATCGTCCAAAAGACAGTGATTGCCCAGAATCCGGCCCAAATGCCAATCAGCGGTGTGCAGAATACGCATGAACTTGTTAGAGTAGCTTGCGACGGCCACACGTGCGACGGCCACATGGAAGCTGCCCCATGGACGAACGCCAATATTTCCTCGAAAGCAATACCACGCGCCCGGCCAATCTCTATTGTCCCTTCTGTCGCGCCAACGGGTCGTACGAATTGCGCTATCTGCTGCGGAAAAAGCGGGACCGGCTGCCTCCCGGCGGCGACGAACGGGATCGAGCGAAATTCGCCAAATCCCAAAGCTACCTCGTCCTGCTCGACGACAAAATGCGCTGCGCCAACCCCCGCTGCCGCAAAACCTTTGAAATCTCCGGCATCAAAACGATGTCGTTCCTCTTGGAATAATCCAATGCCCCAACTCATACCACAGCCTACGCGGATCACCTCCGCCGGCAATATGCCCAAGCTCATTGATGAATACGTAGGCCGCGTCAACACCGGTTCCGCGGGCCTCAGCATCGCGCACATGCGTTCGCCCGGCGGGTGGGTGGAGCCGGGCCAAAAGCCGGACTTCGACGAATACACGGTCGTCCTCCGCGGAGCACTGCAGGTGGAGTTCCAGGGTGGACAGATGGTGGTCGCCGCCGGGCAGGCCATCTTCACAAAGGCGGGTGAGTGGGTCCGCTACAGCACTCCCGGCGACGAAGGTGCTGAGTACTTGGCCGTCTGCCTGCCCGCCTTCGCACCCGACACCGTTCATCGCGATGAGGCGTAGTCGGTGTGTTAAGCTGAAAAATTGGTTTGTCGACCAAAAATAACCAATCAGCTTTGGAGGCTGGCTTTTTCGTGGCAGATGGTATTCGTCATATTTTTACTTCCGAGTCGGTAACTGAAGGTCATCCCGATAAGATGGCCGATCAAATCTCCGACGCCGTTCTTGATGCCGTGCTCACGGACGATCCGGCCAGCCGGGTTGCGTGCGAGGTTCTCGTCACGACGGGCATCTGTATGGTCGCCGGAGAAATCACGACCAAGACTTACGTCGACGTGCCGACGCTGGCGCGTCAGGTCATCTCCGACATCGGGTTTAATGACGCTGCCATGGGATTCGACGCGAAGACCTGCGGCATCCTAAACGTTATCCAGTCCCAGAGCCCCGATATCGCCATGGGCGTGGACACTGGCGGCGCGGGCGACCAAGGCCTGATGTTCGGTTATGCTTGCACCGAAACCGAAGAACTCATGCCGCTGCCCATTATGCTTTCGCACAAGCTGGCGCGGCGCCTCAGCGAATCCCGGAACTCGGGCGAATTGCCGTGGCTCCGGCCCGACGGCAAGAGCCAAGTCTCCGTTGAATATGCGAACGGCGTCCCCACCCGGGTGGAAGCCGTCGTCGTTTCGACGCAGCATGACGATGCCGTGAGCACCGAAGAACTCCGCAAGGAAGTGAAGGCCAAGATCATCGACGCCATCATCCCCGCCGGCATGGTCGATTCGGCCACCAAATTCCACATCAACCCCACTGGCCGCTTCGTCATCGGCGGACCGCACGGCGACACCGGCCTCACCGGCCGTAAGATCATCGTCGATACCTACGGCGGCATGGGCCGTCACGGCGGCGGCGCCTTCTCGGGTAAGGATCCGACGAAGGTCGACCGCTCCGCTTGCTACATGGCTCGCTACGTCGCCAAGAATCTGGTGGCCGCCGGCCTTGCTACCCGCGTCGAAGTGCAGTTGGCCTACGCCATCGGCGTTGCCGAACCCGTCTCGGTGAACGTGAACACGTTTGGCACCGGCGTCCTGGATGAAGAGAAGCTGGTCGGTCTCATCCGCGCCCACTTCCCGCTCACCCCCAAGGGCATGATCGAGCACCTCGATCTCCGCCGGCCCATCTACCGCGCCACTGCCGCCTTTGGCCATTTTGGCCGTAACGAATTTCCCTGGGAGTCCACCGCGAAAGCCGCTGCCCTGCGCGCCGACGCCGGACTCGCCAGCTAACTTGCAGTTCGTCTGAGGGATACGATGGCCATGAACGCGGATCCGATTGTCGACCCCGACATCCTGGATCTCGGCTTGGCCGAGCCTGGGAGGCGGCGCACCGAATGGGTGTTCCAGTCGATGCCCGTCCTCCAGACCATCCGGAAGCAGTTCATTAAAGCCCAGCCGCTCGCGGGTTTCCGCGTGTTGGCTGGGTTTTCTATCTCTCCGGAAACGGCTAACCTGCTCATTACTCTGCGCGACGGCGGGGCGCAAATTGTCGCCACCGCTCCCGATGGCGCCCCCAAGCCACCAGACGTTCTCGCCTGCCTCAGCAAGGATTACGGCATCCCGGTACTCCCCCTCGCCGCCGCTCTGGCCACGGAGCCTCATTGGGTGCTCGATCTAGGTGGCCGCCTGCTGAAGGAGCTTGCCACTGGCCTACTGGGGGCCACCCTGGAACTCGCCTCGGCCAAGATATTCCCTTTCCCGGTCATCTCCATCGACCAGGCCCAAACCACCCACCTGTTTGACCACCGCTACGGTGCAGGCCAGTCCGTGCTGGATGGGGTCCTGCGCTGCACTAATCTCTTTCTCAGCGGAATCACCGTCGTCATCGCCGGCTATGGCTGGTGCGGCCGCGGCATCGCGACCCGAGCCCGCGGCATGGGCGCCAACGTCATCATTACCGAGATCGATCCCACCCGGGCTCTCGAAGCGCTGATGGATGGCAATCGCGTCATGTCCATGGCTGAAGCCGCCACCTTTGGCGACCTCTTCCTCACTGCCACCGGAAACAAGAACGTCATCGGCCGGGACCACATCGATCGGCTAAAGAGCGGGGCAATTCTCGCCAACGCCGGCCATGCTCCCGCCGAAATCGATCTTGGCGCCCTCGAGCGGATGGCGTCCAGCCACCGGCCCATCCGCGAAGCCGTCGAAGAATACGTACTCCGCGATGGCCGCCGCATCCAGGTACTCGCCCAAGGCCAGCCCGTCAACGCCACCGGCGGACAGCCCACCGCCGTCCGCGACATCAGTCTGGCCATCCACGCCCTTTCGCTCGAATATTTGAGCAAGAACTACAAGGAGATGCCGCACCGCATCCACCCGGTACCCGAGGAGATCGACCGCCAGGTTGCCCGCCTCAAACTCGAGGCGCTCGGTTTGAAAATCGACCGCCTGACGCCGGAACAAGAAGCCTATTTGGCGACTCGGCCCGAAGCAAATTAAGATAAGGATTCCATGGCTTTACTCGAAGGTTGCAAGCACGAAGTAGAATTGACCGTCCCCCTGCTCACCATTGCGGACGAAACGGACAAAGCGGTTGAAAAAATCCGCGCGAAGGTTCAGATCCCCGGCTTCCGTCCCGGCAAGGTGCCGGCCTCCCTTATCCGCCAGCGGTTCCAAAGTGAAATCCGGCAGGATGTGATGGACTCGATCATCCCGAAGGTGTTCCATGAACACGCCCAAGCCGAAAAGTTGGAAGTGGTCAGCCAGCCCAACGTCGTCGATCTGAAATGGGAACCGAACGAGCCCCTCTGGTTCAAAGCCCAGTTTGAAGTGGCGCCCCAGTTTGAACTCGAAGACAACTATCGCGGCCTCACGGTTCCCTACCTGCAGCCCGTCGTCGAAGACGCCCAAGTGGAAGAACGTCTCCTCACCCTGCAGCAGCAGAAGGCCGAGTTCGTCAACGAAGATCCCCGTCCGGCCGCCACCGGCGATAACGTCCTCGTTGAACTCGAAAGCCTCGGCGGCGTCGAACAGCCTATCAATGAGACGGACATCGCGCTCGCCCTCGGCGACGAAGCCACCCTGCCCGCTTTCAATGAAAACGTAGTCGGCATGGAACCGGGCGACGAAAAGCAGATCGAAATCACCTATCCGGATGACTACGGCGCTGAGCACCTTGCTGGCAAAACCGTCAAGTTCCGGGTCAAGCTCACCACTGTACGCCGCAAGGAACTGCCCGAGCTGAATGACGAATTCGCCCAGGATCTTGGCGACTTCAAGAGCCTCGACGAACTCAAACAGGCCGTTCAGCGCTCCATGCTCTCCGAGCGCGAGCGCGAATCGCAGGGTGGAGCCCGCGAGAAAATGCTCGATGTTCTTGTCTCCCTCTATGACTTCCCGATCCCGGAAGCATACGTCGACCGCCAAATCGAAACCTCTCTTGAACAGCGCTTCCGCAGTCTCGCCGAACAGGGCATCGACGCTCGCAAGCTGAACCTCGATTGGGCCAAGATCCGCGAAGCCCAGTCTCCGCAGGCGCAGAAGGATGTCCGCGCTTCGCTGCTCCTCGAGCGGATCGCCGAACGCGAAGCCATTCACGCCACCTCGGAAGAGGTCGACGCCGAAGTTAACCGCATCGCCCGCCAGGAGCGGGAGGCCGTCGCCGCCGTCCGCCGCCGTCTTGAAAAAGAAGGCATCCTCCGCCGGATCGCCGGACACATTCGCACGGAGAAGGTGCTTTCGTTCTTGTTTGAACAGGCAACCAAAGTCGCTCCGGTCCCCGAACCCGAGCCGGCTGCGGAAATCGAAACTCCCGCCGAATAATCGCCGGGAATGCATCCGATCCCACGCGGATCTCGTACCTGGGAGTGTTGTGCGAATTTTCCATACACTCCCGCTACTCGCCTTCACCGCCGTCGCCGCCTTGGCCCCCGTGCCTTTGGTGGCCGAAACGGCCTACGCCCTCGACGCGCACTGCCTGCTGCTCAAGTTCGACACGAACTCCCCCGGTTTTATTGAAAGCACTCAGGTGATCCGCGGGCTTGCCCCCGGCGAAAATGTCCTGGGCATCGACTTCCGGCCCGCGAACGGAGTCCTCTATGGACTTGGCAGCACCAGCCGCCTCTAAACCATCGACGCCGCCACCGGCGTAGCCCGCGCTATCGGTAACGGACCCTTCACTCCGGCCCTCGAAGGCGTTGAGTTCGGCTTCGATTTCAATCCCACCGTTGACCGTATCCGCATCGTCAGCAATACCGGCCAGAATCTCCGCGCCCATCCCGATACCGGCGCCATCGTCGCGGTAGACTCGCCTCTTAACTCATCCTTAACACCAAATCTGGCAGAGCTATTTATTATCAATGGTTTACGGCCTCAATAAAAGTTTAGTGACACGCCTCTGATTTCTTCTGGTCGTGACAGGAGCTAAATTGAACAGCAGCGCAGCGTAGGCGGGAGTGCGACTCCACATGCCTGAAATACCTTGCCCGTCACTCCGGGAGTCTGCCCGCGAAAAACATA